>CAZWUB010000308.1:0-2523 GCA_964637415.1 uncultured Rikenellaceae bacterium | reverse complement strand
AGGGGGGACTTTAAATTCTGCTCTTTGATTCACCTCCATTATTCTTAACATTTTTATTCCCAACTCCTGTATAAGTCCTCTTTAAGCCCCCCTTGGGGGGTTTGGGGGTTATTCATACCTTAATGCCTCCACCGGATTCCTTGTCGCAGCACGCCAGCTCTGCAGGCTGACTGTGAAAGCCGCAATAGCAAGAGCGAGCATCCCTGATAAGACAAAGATCCACCAGCTTAATTCAGTCCTGTAAGCAAAGTTTTGAAGCCATTTATTCATTGCAAACCAGGATATTGGTATGGTTATGACAAAGGCAACAGCGACCCATATCACAAAATCCTTATTGAGCAGGACGATTACTTCTGAAACTGTTGCTCCATTTACTTTACGGAGACCAATTTCTTTAGTCCTTCTCTCATTCATACTTAACGATAATCCCAGAATACCCAGAATACATAAGAAAATTGTTATTGATGCAAAAAGTAAAAATAAATTAAGCGCTTTATGGTCCGATTTATAATAACCGGCTATTCTGTCGCTGAGGAACATATATGGAAAAGGCTCATCAGGAAACACCTTTCCCCATATCTCATTCATTATATCAATATCACCCCTCAATCTTCCTGGTGTGCTTTTTCCGGCAATATCAGTATCTTCAAGCTTTATATTAATAACCCGGTATCCACCCGGATTGACGATAAAGACACAAGGCCGGATCTTGTCACGCAAAGATCCTGAATGAAAATCTTCAACTACACCTTTGATTATCATGCGGTTTCTGAATGGTCCTAAAATTATTTGACCAACAGCCTCATCAGCAGTACTTATTCCTGTTTCAGTCAGAAATTCCCTGTTAACCAGAACTGTATTTGTTGTATCAGTCGAAGAAAAATTTTGTCCGGCTAAAAGCTTAAAGGAATATATTTTTATATATGAGGAATCAATTGATTTGTGTTCTGCATCAATAATTTTTTGTTCATTATTGACAACTATTCCAAAAGAGCTCCATGACCTGGATTCGGCAGGCACAACAGAACTGTAGCTTACTCCTTGTACTGCAGGAAGGGATAACAGCTCCTCCCTGAGGACGGTTAGTTTTGATGTTGAATTATCAGGTAACCCCGAGAAAATAATATTTCCTGTACTATAGCCAAGGTCTTTGTGATTAATGAAATATATCTGTTTGACAATAAAAAGTGTAGCAATTATCACTGTTTGTGCCACTATGAACTGAAGGATGACACTTCCTTTCCCGAATAAATTACCTCTCCCGGAATAGCCTGAATTGCTGCCTTTTAAGACAGAAGACAGGGATTTCAATTTCAGATTTAATATCGAAAATATAACAGAAAGAGTGCTCGCCGCAAACAGAAGTAAAAGAATGAACATAAGGGAGGATAATCCGATGGCAGGTAAATAATTCTGCGGAATATCAATGAAGCTGTGAAAATTCCTGATTACAGGAAGTGTCAGTTGCAGGCTAATCAGCAATGCAATAAGGTTAATCAGGAATGATTCCGTAAAAAACTGAAAGAAGACAGAGACCGGTTTGCTGCCAAGGATCAATTTCAATGCTATCTGTTTCTTCTGCTTAACTGTTTCTGCTAAAAAAAAGTTACTGTAATTAAAACATGCTATCAGGAAAATAAATGTCCCGATAAGGGTAAGTGCCAGAATCAGGCCGGAACTCACTGTGCGGTTATTATAATTCCCGTATTCGCTTTCTTTATGTACCCCTGAAAGTGGCTGTAATTTAAACAGCCTGCGTTCAGCGTAATCACCATCAGCATGAGGACCATAAATTTCTTTGAACTTTTTCTCAATGGTTGCAACATCACTTTTGTTATTCAAAACCACATAGCATTGAAAATTATCGGTAAGATTATCCCAGTTTGTGGTTGCACCCGGATTTATTTTTTCTGTAAAAGTGGGCAATGACAATATCACTTTAAACGGGAAATCAGTGTTTTGCGGGAAATCCCGTATAACACCTTCGACTGTAAAATTCGTACCAAAAAGAAAAATATCCCTCCCTACAGGATCCTGATCTGAAAATAGCCTTTGTGATATTTCCTCTGTAATTACAGCCGTAAAGGGTCTGTCAAGGACCTGTTTACCTTCACCGTTAAGCCATTTGATCCCGCTACCTCCGAAATCGAAAATCTCGAAAAATGAAGGTTCGGTGAAAACCACACCATCATCCAGATTAAAAGACTTTTCTCTGATTGTATCTCTGGCCGGAATGATCAGTTTCTGTCCGTAAAGGTAAAACATCGATACAACATTCCTGATCTCAGGAACTGATTCTTTTATCTCGCCGGGAAGGCCATAATAGACACCTGTCCGGTACTCAAGACCACCCGAAGTATACTCAAGCCCGGAAGTGACTCTGACTATCCTGTATATATTTTTACTCTGTGAATGGGATCTGTCAAAGCTTAATTCATAAGTAATTTTAGTATAGATTATTAAGCAGCTTGTAAATCCCAGTACCAGTCCTATAAAAATCAATAAATTGGATTTATAGTTTCT
>CAZWUB010000307.1:0-2556 GCA_964637415.1 uncultured Rikenellaceae bacterium | reverse complement strand
CCTTCATCAGGTATGCGTCCACAAGGTCACGTAAAGGCGCATTGGTATTGTATTGTCTGTTAATAAGATCGAAAGAATGGCAATAGTTCGGATAGAGATACTGAACATCAAAAATAACTTCCTGATTGTTCTCATTTTCCGGCATGAACAGAGCCCTGTAATCAGGGAATAAACTGTATTTATTCATATCCATCACCTGCTTTGCTGATGCAGCAGCTTCAGAAAATTTGCCATGATATAAATATTGCCTTGCTTTCAGGGCATAGCAGGCTCCTTTTGTTGGTTTGCCGGGCATTGATGCATTTACAGGCAGAACTGCAGCTGCTTCGTCAAGATCTTTAATGATCTGGGTAAATATCTGATCTTTCGGAGTCCGTGGAAGAGTTTTATGCTCAAGTTTTGGTGCTTCAAGTATTAGCGGAGCATCGCCATAGTAGTTAATAAGAAGGCTGTAATATAACGCTCTAAGGAATTTAGACTCAGCTATCATTGAAGCTTTTTTGGTATCTGACATGGCAATATCTCCAATCCGGTCAATAAGAGTATTACACCTGCCGATACCTTCATAGGAATGGCCCCATCGGTTATTAATGATCCCTGTATTGGAGGCATCGTGTGTTCCACCACCGATCTGATAAAATCCGGATGAACTGTTATAGTCAGTTGCATTGGGAGTTGCAGTTTCTTCCCATAACGGAGTCGTCCAACTGCCTCCTCCATAAATCCCGGTGTTCCTCAATGTCTTGTAACATGCAGCCAGACCGGCATCAGCCTGTGTTTCTGACTTCCAGAAGATATCTTCAGTATACTTGTTTGTCGGATTTAAATCCAGCAGACTTTCGCTGCAGCTCATCATGAAAGCGAAAACTGCAACCAGAATTGATATGATATTTATTTTTTTCATTTCCGTAAGATTTAGAATGTTACATTCAGTCCTGCTGAGAAGACCTTTATCGAAGGATATTCGAAGATATTGTCGTTCTTCATATTCTTTTCCGGATCGAATTTTTTCATCTTTGATAAGGTAAGTATGTTCTGTCCGTTGACAAAGACCTTAAGTTCCTTCATGGATAATTTGCTTGTCAGATTGACAGGAAATGTATAACCAAGTTGAAGGTTCTTCAACCTGAGGTAAGAAGCATTCTGCAACCAGAATGTTGAATTCGAGAAATTCAGAATGTTCCCGGTACTGGTTGTCAGGATTGGTAATCTGGAATTTCGATTTTCAGGTGTCCAGGCATCAGTCTGCCATTCCTTTGTGAAGCCGGCTCCATTATAGAACGGGTAACTTATATTGTGCTGTGGATAAGTATAAATTTTCCCGACACCCTGGAAAAATGCTGCGAGATTGAATCCTCTATATTCTGCGCCCAGGTTGAAAGCATAGTTCATTTTAGGAATAACACCATGCACAATTATCCGGTCATTTGCATCAATCTTATTATCGTTATTCTGATCCTTGTATTTAATGAACCCTGCTTTGGTTGCAACATTCTGGAAAGCATGTTCTGATACTTCTGCATCAGTCTGAAAAAGTCCGATTGCTTCATAGATATAGTAGCAATCAATAGGATGTCCTTCGGCAGTTGTATACCGTCCTGAGATTATTTGCTGGCCATTAAGATTAACAACCTCATTTCTATTAAAAGCAAAATCTCCTCCGGCCTCGTAAGTAATTCCATTCCAGGTATTTCTGAAATTAGCACCGATCTCAATACCCTTATTGTTTACACGGCCTACATTACTTGTGGGTCCTGCCCAATCACCAACCTGACTTGGAAGGTTTACAGCCCTCAGGATATCTTTTGTATCTTTATTATAAAGGTCGAGTGTTACATTGAGCTTGCTGTCGAACAAGCTGGCATCAACGCCCAGGTTGGTCATTGTAGTTGTTTCCCATGAAATATTCGGGTCAGCACTGGCAGTTACGGCAGCGCCTTGCTGAACTGTTGAGCCAAATGTATAATCCTGACCAAGTACTACACTGTTTGTATAAGCAAATAAGGAAATTTCCTGATTACCGATACTGCCCCATGAGAGCCTTGGTTTAAGGGATGATATCCAGCTTATATTCTGCATAAAGTCCTCCTGATCAAGGCGCCAACCCAGAGAAAATGACGGAAAGAAGCCCCACCGGTTCCCTTTTGCAAAACGTGATGATCCGTCATACCTGAAGTTGACCTCAAAAAGATACCTCTCATTAAAATTATAATTAAGACGGCCAAAATATGACAATATTGCTGATCTTGAAGAAGAGCCACCTACAACCGGATTCTCCGCAAAGACATCCAGATCAGTTAAAGCATTGTCGAGGGCAGTCTGTTTCTGTGCCGAAAAATTTGAACTAGTAAAGCTCTCATAGCTGTTCCCCAGCAAAACGAATACATTATGAACATTTGCAAAAGTCTGTGCCCATTCAACTGTATTGAAGAGTGTAGTGTTTAGCTGATCATTATATTGCCTGTATCCGAGAGCATAAGAGGTATTCTGTTGTTCCTCAAGGGTTTTAGGATTAACCTGTATCACCTTGGGCTGGAATCTCTCATTCTTTGCATC
>CAZWUB010000306.1:0-2559 GCA_964637415.1 uncultured Rikenellaceae bacterium | reverse complement strand
ATATGGGTGCGATAACAGAAACACTCTTTGAAAGTGAGTTATTCGGACATGTAAAGGGTGCTTTTACAGATGCCAGGGAAAACAGGCAGGGGAAATTTGAGATTGCCCACGAAGGAACACTTTTCCTTGATGAAATAGGAAATCTGTCATTTCATCTTCAGTCCAAACTGCTGGCTGCATTAGAGAACAGGCAGATAACAAGGATAGGATCAAACGATCCTGTACCAGTTGATATCAGACTGATCTGTGCAACAAATAAAAATATTGAAAACATGGTCAGGGAAGGTCTTTTCAGGGAAGATCTCTTATACCGTATTAATACTATACACATTGAATTGCCTCCTCTAAGGGAAAGAGGAAAGGATATAATTACACTGTCGGAATTCTTTCTCAGGAAATACATTCATAAGTATAACAAGAAAGACCTGAGAATTAATCAACAGGCCTTTGATAAACTTATGGATTATTCCTGGCCGGGTAATATCAGGGAACTGCAAAATACGATAGAGAAAGCCGTGATCCTGAGCGATACATCAGTTATTAAACCAGAGGACCTTTATCTCAGACCGGCCTCCCGGAGCATAAGCTTTGATTCAGTTCCCACACTTGAGGAAATGGAACAGCAGCTGATAAGTCAGACCATTGATAAAAATAACGGAAATCTTACAGCAGCAGCAGAACAGCTGGGTATAACCAGACAAACATTATATAACAGACTTAAAAAGAGCCAGAGAAGATGATAAGTAAAAAACTTTATATAAACATAATTATAAGGGTATCAATAATTGTTGCCCTGTCAGTGCTTCTAGGCTATTTTATCGTCAAAGGACAATCCCTTCGTTTTTCAATTATATGTTCAGTTACAATAATACTATTGACTGTCAGCCTTATATCATATCTCAACAGGACAAACCGGAATATCAGGTTCTTTTTCGACTCGGTCAGAAATGATGATTCAAATCTCACATTCCCGGTTGATAATAAAAGCGGGGACCTTAAGGAACTTCACCAGAGCATGAACAATGTGAATAAGCAGATACAGCATCTGAAAATTGAAAACAGGCAGCAGGAACAATATTTCAGCAAAATACTCGAACATCTGGCAACAGGGATCATCACATATAACCGTAAAGGATTTATTCAGCATTCAAATACAGCAGCAAAGAGACTACTTTCTACAGAAGTCCTCACCCACCTTAGGCAGATAGAACGGGTCGATAAAAAGTTGTATACGGCAATCAGTAACCTTAAGCCCAACGAAAGAAAGCTTGTTCCCATAAATACCTTACATGGAGAAGTTCAGTTATTGCTGAAATCCACATTGTCGGGTACGGGGGAAAATGAACTCATAATATTATCGGTTCAGGACATCAGGCACGAACTTGATGAGAAGGAGGTGGATTCATGGATGAGGCTGATAAGGGTACTTATGCATGAGATCATGAATTCAATAACCCCGATTACTTCTCTTTCGGAATCGCTTGTAAAAATATTCAGGAACGGAGACAAGCCGGTACCTGCTGAAGAGGTAACTGATAAGACAATCTCAACAACACTTCAGGGCCTTAATGTAATCACAGACCAGGGGAAAAGCTTAAAGGCATTTGTGGAATCGTACCGCAAGCTTACCCGGATCCCCAAGCCTGAATTAAAGCTTTACAAAGTCTCAGATCTGTTTGCAAGGGTCCGTATCCTCAGCGAAGCTCTTGAAAAAGGATCAAATACAAGGATCATTTTTGAAAATGATGATCCGGATCTGGAGATCTTTGCAGACGAAAATCTTATTTCGCTTGTCCTGATAAACCTCATTAAAAACGCTGTCGAAGCAAATGAAAAAAATCCTGATTGTACGATCAGGGTAGTTGCAGGAAGAGGCTATAATTCAAACCCGGAGATCTGTGTTACAGATAACGGCCCTGGTATAAATCAGGAGATCCTTGAAGAAATATTCATTCCATTTTTTACGACACGCGAAAACGGATCGGGAATTGGCCTCAGCATTTCAAAACAGATAATGGGAGCCCATGGAGGCAGTCTTAAAGTCAGGACAATTCCCGATCATGAAACAGTTTTCTGTATGAGTTTCCAGGAATAACATTTTCCGGAAATTGATGTTAAATTTGCAGCCTCATCTCTGCGAATGAAAGAAAACGAACTTACAAGCCTTTTTAATGATCATCCTGTCCTGTCAGGACTGACAGAAGCAGTCCGGAGTAATACATCGAACAGAATTGGTATTTCAGGATTATCGGGATCATCGAAGGCAATAGCAATTGCAAAGGTTTTCCTGCAGACTTCCATGATCCATGTCGTCATAGTGCCTGAAAAGGAAGATGCTGCATACCTGTATAACGACCTTTCTTCGCTGACCGGTGATGATTCAGTCTTCTTCTTTCCCTCAACATATAAACGCTCTGTACAGTATGAGCAGACAGAACCTGCAAATATTGTCCTCCGGACGGAAGTTCTGAATTTCCTCTCATCAGGCAAACGAAAGGGAATAATAGTCACCTACCCTGAGTCGGTGATGGAGAAAGTAATCAGCAAAAGGAACCTGAA
>CAZWUB010000305.1:0-2620 GCA_964637415.1 uncultured Rikenellaceae bacterium | reverse complement strand
AAGATGAGATAGAAGGTGAAAAATTAAAAGCAACTGTAGTTATCAGGAAAGATCCGCCGGTCCCCATAACACGCGATTTCTTAATTGACTACTGTTCAAAACGTCTGGAACTTGTTAAAGTACCTCAGGTTTATGAGTTGAAGGAAGAGCTGACAATAAGTCCAACAGGGAAGAAGATAAAGAGAGTGGTGAGTAGTGAGAGGTGAGTTGTGTAGGCGCAGGGCGCAGGGCAGGAAAGAGATTGCCAACTGCCAACTGCCTCTTGCCAACTTTTTTTGCCAACTGCCAACTGCCAACTGCCAATTATTTGATCAGAGATGAGCGGTGAGCGGTGAGTGGTGAGTAGTGAGTGAGTCCTGGTCAGTTATTTCAGTTCGTAATTTTTACTTCTTCCTCCGGCGCCATCTTTCATTAACCAGAACCCGGTTCAAATTGGTATCTGTCGATTTAAGTGCGTTTTCAAACAACTTACAAACCATAAAATAAGCAAGTGCGGCTTGTAGTACTAAATCAGGTTTATTACTTCAGTATCAGGCTGTGCGGGTTGTAAAAGCGCTTGAAATTAACGATTGCAGATTGTTGAATACTCTCTTTTAGATACCTCACTATTCTCTCTTTATTAGCTGTCAGGCTGGAAAATTGTTTTTCACATACGTCACTAAAATCTTGCTACTGCGTTCCTGCTTATTTCTTCCTGATCTTCAAATATTGCAAGTGATCTGAATTTCAGTCCCCATTTTTCATATTGAAGTATGTTTATGGTACTGACGTTACATTTATCATAATTGTTTATTGCAAAAACATACAGAGGTCTGTCCATCTTATTGATGAGACAGTAAATAGGGTATTTTGTCAGAGGATCATGTAAAATATCATTGAAATTGAAGGTGAATCTGTCAGATGGTACATTGAGAGCGTAGACCGTAGAGATTTATGGGTTGATGTGTCTGTCAATTACATTAAAAATTATTTTAGCAAGGTCGAGGTTTTTGGCTGTCTCTTCATTTGATGGTAAAAAATATTTAGGCCCTGGATATCTGTCTGTTTCATAATAATCGCTGATTATCAATATATCATCAATAGTCACCCCATTTATTTCAATCTTTGTTACCGTGAATTCATATAAAGGAAGAAGTGCATGGGTTCGTGGAATGCTAATCCCATAGTATGCATAAACAGCCTTAAGTGCCTTTTCCAGTGCCTGGTGTATATCAATGGCAATCACATCGGAATAATGATTATGCTGAAATAGAAGAACTGCAGTGTCAAGATAGCGTTTAGATATGTCCAGCCATTCTACGGCATAAGTTTTGTTAGACATAGATTGTTTTCCCTTTTGAATAAATCTCAGAATAAAACAGATCACCCATTTCAATTCGCTTTTTTATCCGTTGTTCGTTATCAACCAATATATCGAATGTATAGCCTAGCTTCCCCAGTTTAACCCAAAATGCTTTTTTTAATCTGATCCTGAAATCGCGTGTTTCATTCTCAGGTATATTCTTGATAACCAACAGGTCGATATCGCTACCCTCATCCGGAGTGCCATACGCATAAGACCCAAAAAGAATAACCTTTTCAATTCCAAACGATTTCAGGATGGCAATTATTTCTGATATATTATTTATAGTAACCATAATTTTTGTAAAAGTACAAAAATTTAATATAAATATAGTTCAGAGTTTCAGAGTAGAGCGTTCTAAAAAGCGGAGAGCAGTTGATCGTAGAACGATGAGCGATGAGATTTGAGCGATGAGAAATGAGCAAAAAACAATTGTCAATTGCCCCTTGCCAACTCTTGCTTGCCAATTACCAACTATCCATTAGTTACCTTTAGAAGATACTGCTCCACCAGCCCAACAATATTATTCACACTGTCAAACGCTTCCGGAGTAGCTTTTGAGGGCGGAATTTTTATACTGAATTTATGCTCCAGAAATACAAGTAACGAGACCATTGAAAATGAATCAACATAGCCACTCGATATTAAAGGTGTATTAAAAGCTATTTCCACATCCTCATCATCAATGTATTCTTCCTTAACATAATTAAGTATGAGATCCTTAATCTGTTCAATAGTCATATTTCCCATTTTACCGATTATTAATCCTCTAATATGATACTTGTAATTCCAGGTTCAAGATTCAATTTAATTTACTTTGATACAAATTCGTTATATTAACTACAATTACATCATGTGAGGTCATTGTGAATCCCGGAATAAGAGTCCGGAATAATTTCTCATAATACTCCCGGGATGAAGCAATCCTGTTCGATCAACCGAGAATTAACTTACAAAACAGTTCCCCGCCTTTCTGTCCCCAAAAAGATCTGTATGTAAACCCTGAAACCCTGAAACTCTGGAACTTGACGAGCGAAGCGAGGAAATCCCGCAGAGCGGGAACTGAAACAACTCCCCCATCCTTCGATCTTGAACGATGTGCCGAGATAATATTTACTTCAGGTTCCACCGGAAAGCCCAAAGGAGTAATGGTCTCACATAAGAACCTGATAGCAAACACAAGTTCAATTGTTGAGTATCTGAAACTAACTCAGGATGACAGAATGCTGGTTGTTCTGCCCTTCTATTACTGCTATGGCCTTTCGCTTCTGCATACAC
>CAZWUB010000304.1:0-2647 GCA_964637415.1 uncultured Rikenellaceae bacterium | reverse complement strand
AAGAAGCACCTTCCATATGCTAAATGATGATGAAATTGAAGCACTTCAGTCTATTATTCAGGATGTATTTTCTTTAGGTAAATAGTTAGAGATCAACAAAGGCATATATTTAATATTATGCTGCAACCTCTTAAAATATCTAAATTTATGCATTAATATTTGTTTTCATGCAAAGATTTCGCCATCTGATATAATTTTAAGAAACAGGAATGTTGCAGGCTTAAAGTACCGTTATGATTTCAGGTTAAGCAGGCAACCTTTTATTCCCCGTATTAGCCTGAGGGCGCTACAGAAAGAAATTCAACAGAGATTTACATAATCTTTATTTTAATATAAATACCTGACTGATCCTGTTCTGACATAAAAATCATCAAGAAAAAAATTCTGGAAAAGAAAATAATTTGGCCAAAACTGGCTTTCAAAAATATTTTATAAAAAATTATAAAATATTCCAAATAAGCGCTTGAAAACCAGCAGATATCTTGATTTTTTTATAAATTGAGGTAATGATACTTTGGGGGCAAAAGAGGGGATAATTTTGTGGCAGATTTTGCGGATTTTGTGGCGGACTTTGTGGCAGAAAAAACAAAACCCCTTTATGATAAAGGGGCTTTGAAAGTGTAGGGGCGGTGCGGACGGGACTCGAACCCGCGACCCTCGGCGTGACAGGCCGATATTCTAACCAACTGAACTACCGCACCAAAACTTTTAAGAACAAAGGCCGATATTCTAATCCCGGGAACTCGGGAAACTACCGCACCTGATTCTTTCGCGATGCAAAAATAACTGAAATTTTCTATCTGCAAAACAAATACTGAAAAAAACAAAAACCGGCCCACACTGAGCCGGTTTCTGATCAACTAATCCTTCCCTTTTAACACCGGGAAACTGGTGAAATAACTATTCACCTGATTTACGCTGGTTCAGCGTATTGAAATATGTCATTCCGTTCATTTCAGTCATATCAACAACTTTGAATCCATGTGATTCCAGAAGTTCTTCAACATTGCTTTTTACCATTATCCTGTCGGTCTTATGATCAAGAAAATCAATGAATTTCTTATAAAGCAGGCTTGTGTTTAAAAGATGAGCCCCGTTCCACTTGTGATTTTTTGTTTCCTGGAAACATCCTATAAAATTAGCCTGAGGCGGTAATACACGGTAAAGTATATGCAAAAAACTGTCGAGATGTTTTATTGTATTAAGCTTCTTCAGGTTAACAAGCACTCTTACCCCCTTCATATCATTCTGATCATAAAAAAAGTGATGCCGTGAAGAGAGTGTGAGCATGTCCGGTTCATAGGCAAGACCGATCCATTTAAGGTATTCCAGGAAAGTACCGCATCCTTCCTGTACAAGATTATCATGAACAGGATTGACAACATTTGTTACTGTCCATGGTTTACGTTGCTTATAGGCGATTTCTTCTTCAGTTAATATTTCCGATCCGTATAAAACAGATTTTCCTTCCATTTCTTTTTGTTAAAATTTATACCTGTAAAAATACATCGGGAAATGTCGCCTGTCAAGTAGCTAAAGCCCAGTAAGTGAGCAAGTGAGAAAGGTTTAAATTCGTTTATCAATTGAATCGGTTCAAATGTTTACCCCCGGGGTGGGTTAACAAACTCATATAGTCCGTTCGTCAAAAACACATCTTTATTTATTAACAAAATGCTTAAAAAATCATTCCTGACAAGGACAAGAAAAAATAAATGATTTAGAATTAGACATTTAACAATATTTAACACTATATAATAATGTTACAGGAGCCGGAATATTGATTTTGACAAACGGATATAAAACGTGGATAAAAAAATAAAAAACAGCTGTTTCAGATAAGAAAAGCAGGTTCCGGGCGACCCTTCAACCGCGTAAAACTGCTGTTTCGTTTAAATAATCAGTTACAATTCTTTTCAGGATATTTGCAAATCTGAGCTCAGGTATTTCAGTTTTTTTGAAATAACGTGGATGATCACCTTCGAGAAGTGTGATCTCTTCAATCGGAATGTTGATTCTGCCGGTATAAATATATTTGATATTCGGATATGCATCGCCTTCATTACATTCATATTTCCTGAAGAATCTGAATTCCTTCAGATCGATATCAAGCTCTTCTTTCACTTCTCTCACAAGAGCCTGTTCCGGTGATTCTCCCTCCTCTACATGACCGCCTATAAGATCCCAGTGCAGGGGATAAGGAATTCCGGGCTTATTATCGCGGAGATAAAGAAGAAGTTCTCCATTTTCATTTTCGAAGATTATCTGGGCTATCGTAACCATAGTTCAGCTTCTTTTATTATAAAGTCTACACCCATTTATT
The DNA here is from genome assembly GCA_964637415.1 of uncultured Rikenellaceae bacterium. Classification (GTDB taxonomy): domain Bacteria; phylum Bacteroidota; class Bacteroidia; order Bacteroidales; family VadinHA17; genus LD21. The sequence goes on along the minus strand of CAZWUB010000304.1, from coordinate 327 downwards.
ATAAATTAGAACATCAATAAAGATAACTTTCAATTACACAGAGATCCACAGAGTTCCACAGAGTTCCACAGAGATTTAATTTCTTAACTCTGTGTAGCTCTGTGAATTCTCTGTGTAACTCTGTGTAAGTTCTTAAATTAGTTATATAGTAGCACAAAGTATAGGACTTATAAACATCTACTAATCTTACTTTTCCTGCGCCATAAAACTACGTATTAAAAAACGTATTTTAATACGTCTTTTAATACGTAGTTAATTACCAATCCCTCATCCCTCCATCTCCCCCTCTCCTTTTCTCCCCCTCTCCTTCTCTCCCCTTCACCTTAT
>CAZWUB010000303.1:0-2675 GCA_964637415.1 uncultured Rikenellaceae bacterium | reverse complement strand
CAATCATGTGCGGTTCCATCATACCATTAAAATCAAAATTATATTATGATGAAAAAGGTTATTATTTTACTGCTATTTGTCTGTTCGTCTGTAATACTCAGCGCTCAGGAATTCTCATTGCCGGACAGATCCGATTCAAATATGAATATCGGCCTTGGTATAGGTATGGATTATGGAGGAATCGGGGGCAGATTTACTTTACTTCCCTCAGAACGAGCTGCAATTTTTGCAGCTCTTGGATATAATCTGATTGGACTGGGATTCAATGGAGGCGCATATTACAGAATTTCACCACAAAAGAGAATCTGCCCCTTTCTTGGAGCTATGTACGGTTATAATGGAGCTATAAAAGTAAGCGGTAATATTAATTTTAAAAAGATCTATTACGGACCATCTTTTATTTTGGGAACTGAATTATGGTCATGGATCAGGCCGGGTTATTTCAATATTGAATTGATCCTGCCAATCCGGTCGTCATCATATCATAATGATTATGATGGTTTTATTGATCAGGGTATTGAATTTACCGTTCCTTCAATACCAATAGGTTTCAGTCTTGGGTATCATTTTGCTTTTTAAGAAGTTTTTCAGGATTTGGAGCCGCAGGCAATAATATTGAGAGGAGCAGTTACTGCAAATCTGTAAATTCTGTTTTAAAGCTATTTTACCGGTAATGAAGTTAAACACTTACCGGTATTTTTTGTTAAATGATGTATAGATTATCTTAGAACTTTTAAATCACTAAAGATTAAAAACACAATGAAAGTTTTTTACACCTTATTGCTTTTTGCAGCAGTTTCAGCTGGTTTGTACGCTCAGACGCCTCAGCTAATTAGTTATCAGGCAGTTATCAGGGATGCAAATGGCATTCTTGTCAGTAACAGGGAAGTTGGGATCAGAATACAAATCTTAAGCACATCTGAAACCGGTCCGGCTGTATATATTGAAGAACATTCACCGACTACAAATTTGAACGGACTTGTAAATCTTAAAATAGGTAACGGCACACCTGTTGAAGGCACTTTTACAACTATTGACTGGGCAAACGGGACATATTTTATTAAGACGGAAGCTGATACTGACGGTGGAACAAATTATTCTGTCACGGGTGTAAGTCAGATTCTCAGCGTACCTTATGCATTACATGCGCAGACAGCTGAATCGGTGAAGCCGCATTTCGTGGGTGAAAGTTTTGGTAACGGTATTGTTTTTTATGTTTATGATAACGGCCAGCACGGTTTAATTGCTGCTCCTCAGGATCTGAGTACCGGGATCAGGTGGCATTCCGGAGGTGACCCCGGTATTTATACTCCGACAATGGCAAAAAGTGACGGAGTTATGGCAGGAAAATCAAATACGACAATTATAATTTCCGTTCAGGGATATGGTGACGGTGAACCATATGCTGCAAGGATCAGCTATGATTATTCTGTCACCCTGGGGTCGGTCTATGGCGACTGGTATTTACCTTCTAAATTTGAGTTGAATTTAATGCGTTTACGGCAGGGCATAATAGGGGGCTTTGAGGCCGGTTCTTACTGGAGCTCCACAGAGGCAAATAATGCCCAGGTCTGGAGTCAGGACTTTTACACTGGTGAGCAATCCCAGAGTACAAAAAATAATACTTTCCGGGTAAGGGCGATAAGAGCTTTCTGACAGTCTGTCCGAAGACCGAAGACCGAAGTCCGAAGACCGAAAGAAGTATTTTTGTTAACGGTTTCTGATTCCCGACTTACCTGACAGAATACTACGTATTAAAAAACGTATTTTAATACGTTTTTTAATACGTAGATTCATCTCACGAATCACCTTTGCCATGAATGCCGTAGGCCTTACATACTCTAAGCAGAGCATCGCCCTACGGAGAGTCCACCACCTCTACCTGAAAGGCCGTAGGCCTTACATATCCTAAAGAAGGGCATCACCCTACGGATGAGGGCGCAGTCCACCACCTCTACCTGAAAGGCCGTAGGCCTTACATACCCTAAAGCAGGGCAACGCCCTGCGGATAAGGGCAACGCCCTGCGGATAAGGGCATCGCCCGGCGGAAGGACAACCTCCTCTTCCCTCAAGCCCCTAGGGCGGAATAAGATACTTTTAAAGATACTTCTCCTCATAAGCTATCTGATATTCCTCCAGAAGTTGTTTATACTCAGTAAGAAACTGTACTTTTTCGTGATGCTTTTTCTGGTTTTTAATGTAGTTTTTCACCACATCAACTAATGAGTTACTTACCGAGAAACCTCCGTAACCATCCTGCCAGTGGAAGTTACAATACTCCGGACCCTTTGTTTTGATCCATTTCGAGGAGCTTTTCTTAACCTGCTCCACAAGGTCAGCAGGAGCCATAGTTTTTGGTAATGTACACAGCAGATGTACATGATCCGATGTTCCACCAATCTGAATTGGTATCGATTTGTAATTCCTGAGTATTCCTCCCATGTAGGAATACAATTCATCCTGAGTTTTTTCCCGGATGGACTTTACATTGTATTTTGTGTGAAAAACAATGTGGGTGTAGAATTGCACGTAGGATTGAGACATTTTTGTTTTGTTTTATCAAATATAAAGAATTTCCGGAAAGTCAGGAAAGTTATATGAAACTATATTCCGCCCCTACGGGGCTTAGAGGCTTAGGGGTTTAACGGACAGGGCATTGCCCTGTCTTGATATCT
>CAZWUB010000302.1:2083-2679 GCA_964637415.1 uncultured Rikenellaceae bacterium | reverse complement strand
GAACTGATCAGGCTGTGAAGGCATACTTGTTAATTTTATACCTATTGTTGTTACCGCTGCAGCTTCTGTTCCCTCCTCATCAACCTCGACGAAAGTGTTTTGCTTAACAAAATCTACAAAAATCGAATTGTTGGAGATTCCTGAAAGATCTGCCTGGTAAGGAATGAATGCATCAACCATACCCATACTTTTCAATTGGTCATCAAGATACTTCTCATAATCGAATTTGAACTTCGGCATGAAGACTGTCATTTTATCGAAATTTGCCATTGCGTCCAGGTCAGAAGTAATCTGGTTCCACGACTCGTGTGTAAAGGAAGGGTAAAAAGCGTTGAGGGTTCCATCCGGGACTATCACCACCATTGTGAAGTTTGTGCGGCCGTATGGCATCTCTATGGCTTTCCATCCATTACCGTAAACAGCCTTTGAACCAACTTCACCATTCATTGTACTTACATTTAGCGTATTGCCACCATCGGGATGAAAAGGACGCTCCTGTGTCTTCGATTTATCAAACTGATAGCTCCAGTCACCATTGAAATAGAGGGCATTCATGATAAACATTACCGCATCACCGTCGATCTGGTCCAGCACCT
>CAZWUB010000302.1:0-2073 GCA_964637415.1 uncultured Rikenellaceae bacterium | reverse complement strand
GAACATGACTGCGAAGGGATCGATCTCATCCAACACTTTTGGTATTTTATTATTGGTATTGTCGCTTGCCCATTTATTGATTGTTGTAAGAGCTGCCGGAGCGCTAAAATCCAGATCGTCAACCGTGGCTTTGTAGTCATTGTGCATTATTTCAAGGAATGGTGCTTTGACACTGAATCCGTTACGGTAAAAGATTGCATTTGCCAGTGCAAGCTTTACCTTCGGATCGGCGTTAAGTAACTGGGCAACAAGGCTTTTATAGGCTTCGTTGATGTCGCTGATAGTCATTCCGGAAGGGTAGTTAAGTGTCCCCTGCAACTGTGTATAAGTATTTCCCCCACAACCATTAAGCAGCATTGTAAGTGCAGTGCTTGCGCTTATCGGCGAAAGCATAAGGTTAAGATTTTCTTCTTCAGCAACCTTTGTGAAAAGTCCGATCCCGAATTCATTGCTGCCTGCAATTGCCTGCGGAGCTGCTGCAGTCAGAGTAATGGCCTTTGGTGTCATATCCTGTACCGTATTGTCATTTTTTGAACATGAACCGGCAAGTCCGAAAACAGCCAGTCCGGTTAAAACTATAATTACATTGTATTTCATACGATTTCTTGTTTAAAATAATAATTCAATGTTTATTCAATACAATTCTTACGTATAAAACCTCTTAAACGCTGCAATAATTTCTGTTATTTTTTGTAGAATACGCAGGAATACACAGGATATTGTATCCGGGGTTATCAATGAGGGCCATAAGCAAATCGAAAAACCCGGCCGAACCGGCCGGGTTACACTTTGAAATTTTCTTAACAACCTGCCGGTCCTGCATTTTCAGCATGAACGGTATCGATATCTTCCTGTTTCCGGCAATAATATTTTTCCCGGTATTTCTTCGCCCAGTCTTTTTTTCGCTCATCATGTCTGCCAGGGGCAATGCCTGTCAGCAGGATCTTCGAGAGCAGAAAGAGCCCTGCAGTCTGCCAGAAAGTAAGAACCGGACCATTGAAAAGTTCAGGTACAAGCCAATTCCAAAGAGCCTGTACGCCAAATATCACACCTGCCATAAAACCGATCCCGAGGATCGCGAAACCAATGTACTTCAGAACATTTAATGCTTTCATTTTATTTTTCTTTTAATAGTTTATAAATTCCTTTCAGATTCTGCCTGAGTGCAAGCACAGCATATCGTTTTCTAGATATAAGAGTGTTTACGGCTATTCCCGTCTTTTCAGAAATTTCTCTGAAACTTCTTTCCTCAAATTCGTTCTCAACAAATATGCTTCGTTGATCCTCAGGCAAACCGTCGAGCGTTTCTCCGATTATTTTCCAGATCATCTCATTTAATTCCTTATCATAAGGATCGATCGCCACGGCCGGAAGAATATCCCCGAGGGTGAGTGGTCCCTGTTCATCCTCAGCTATATTGTCCGCCAGCCCGGTTTGTCTGTGCTTTTTTCGCCTGAAAAGATCCGTGACCTTGTTCTCAGCAACCCTGTAAAGCCAGGCTGTTAAATTCTCGATCCGCCTGATATCATTGAAGCCTACAGTAAGCTGATAAAAAACATCCTGCAGTATGTCTTCAGCTTCAACCCCGACAGGTATCTTATTCTTTATGTACCTGAGGAGCTTTCCCTTTTCTTTTTTATAGGCTCCGGAAATAATATCAGCGTCTTTCGGACTCATTTTAATGGTCTTCTGATTCTATAGACGAACTGACCACCATGATATTTTAAATTTTTGATTTGTCTTGTTATAACTTGATTCAATCTATTGTTTTTTAACGATATAATACAATGATTTAAATAAACCGGGATTTAATTTGTAAGACTCAATTTCCTTAATTTCCGAATCAAAAAAATGTTTCATCCGGAATGTAGCCGGGGAATTAATGTCCGTCTCAAGTTGTCTGTAGTAATCGTTCCACCATACAGTCTCATCAAGAAATATTGTACCGGTAAGTTTACAACCATGCTTAATTATGAATTCACATTTCATCTCATGATCCTTATATTCATCATGGATCAGGAAATATCCTCCTTCTTTTAAAATATCAATCACTTTTACAAATCCCTGCACGAA
>CAZWUB010000301.1:0-2734 GCA_964637415.1 uncultured Rikenellaceae bacterium | reverse complement strand
AATGAAAATGGGGAATTACTTATAAATGTATCTCCAAAGGATATCAGAAAATTAAAAGCCGCCGGATTAGTCCGTTACAGTGATTTTGGTGCCAGGGGCGATGGTAAAACCGATGATATTGACGCCATCGCTGCAGCGCATGCATTCGCCAATCAGTACGGGCTTTCCGTAAAAGCCGACGAGGGGGCGACATACTACATCAGTGGAAAGAATCGAACAGCAGTCATCCGGACCAACACCGATTTCGGAACAGCTGCCTTTATCATTGATGATACCGAGGTTGAAGACCGTAATTCCAATATTTTCATGGTCAATTCAAGCCTGCAACCTTTCAAACCCGAGGGAATATCTTCCATCAAGAGGAATCAGGAAAAAATTAATATCTCCGTGCCCCGGACATGCATTGTCACAGTCAACAATTCCGATGTAAAACGATATATCCGGTTCGGGCCGAACCAGAATAGCGGATCCGCTCAAACTGATATATTTATCATTGACAAAGACGGCAATGTGGATGAAAACGCTCCGATTATCTGGGATTTCGACAAGATAACGGAAATCACGGCACTTCCTGTTGATGAGACAGAGCTGACCATTACCGGAGGACGTTTCACCACAATTGCTAACAGTGCCGAATCTAAGTACACCTATTACAGCCGTGGCATAGCGATCAAACGTTCCAATGTTCTGGTGGATGGACTGGAACACAGGATAACCGGCGAAGGGGACCATGGAGCCCCTTATGGAGGCTTCATTAATATCAGCAATTGCGCCAGCGTGACAGTCCGGAATACCGTCCTGACCGGACACAAGACGTACCGGACCATCGGCTCGGCAGGAGTCCCCGTCTCAATGGGTAGCTATGACATCTCACTCAACCGGGCTCTCAATGTGTCTTTCGTGAATTGCAAACAGACAAATGACATTAATGATTCAAGCTACTGGGGAATTCTGGGATCCAATTACTGCAAGAATCTTGTTTATGACAATTGTACTTTCTCCAGGTTTGATGCACACATGGGTGTTGCCAATGCCACAATCCGTAACTCCACTCTGGGTCACCAGGGAATAAATGCCATCGGCACCGGAACCTTCACAGTGGAGAATTCAACAATCTACGGAAGGAGTCTTATCAATCTGCGTTCCGACTACGGCAGTACCTGGCAGGGAGAATTCTTCATCCGCAACTGCGTGTTCGTACCTGCCGGCGGCAGACCGACCACCGCCAGTATCATCGGCGGATCATATTCCGGACAGCATGATTTCGGATACACGTGTTATATGCCGGAACGTATCACAATCGAAAACCTTCATATCGACGACTCCAAACATCCGGAGAACTACAATGGTCCAGCCATATTTGCAGATTTCAATCCAAAGATGACCGACGAATCCTACGTAGAGAAGTATCCCTATGTCAGAACCAGGGAAGTCATTCTCAGGAATATTACTACCGCCAGTGGTAAAACCCTGAGGCTAAGTGACAATCCGTTCATGTTCAGAGATGTTAAGGTAAACGCCGATTAACTGGTCTTGCAGTCTTGCTTTGTAAGCCGAAGCTTAAGCGGAGGCTTACGGTCTTGCGGTCTTGCGGTACAGGGATATGAGGATGGGTATAACAATATTACAGAACTAAGGCAGATAAAAATCAAAATTATACACGTATGAATAAACGAATCCTTCTGATTGTATTACTATTTCAATTTTACTTTACAGGTTTAATTCAGGCTCAAACAAAGCAAGAGCTCTCTTCACTGGCTGCTGATGCAGAACTCAGTCTTGGGAAAGGAATTGCCTTTTTTCAATCACTGGCCATTGAGGGTGGGTATGTATACCACTACAGTATGGATGGGAAAGAGAAATGGGGAGAAGGCAAAACAGATGATCGTACTGTTGAAGTTCAGCCTCCGGGTACCCCCGCTGTGGGGATGAGCTTTCTGAGAGCTTACAGGGTCACGAAAAATAAGGAGTTCCTGAGTGCAGCAGAAAATGCCGCCAATGCACTCATTCTGGGTCAGAACGAAGCCGGAGGCTGGGATCATAAGATCTATTTTGATCAACCCACCGGAAAAAGGGTGAGTTTTGATGATAATCAGACCCAGAGCGCAATAAGTTTCCTGATGGCATTGGACCAGGAAATTGACAAACCCTACTTGACAAAGGCAATAGAAAAAGCATTGGACATGATGCTGGAATCCCAGTTGGACAATGGTGGCTGGCCCCATCAATATCCAGGTCAGGGCAATTATCACGATTATGCCACTTTCAATGATCAGGGTATTAACGATTGCATCCGGGTAATGATCGAGGCTGATACCTGGTATAAAGAAGAGAAATTTAAAACAAGCTTGCTGAAAGCAGGGCGTTTTCTTATGATTTCCCAACTACCTCCTCCGCAACCAGGATGGGCACAACAATACAATGAATATCTTCAACCAGCCTGGGCCAGAACATTTGAACCTCCTGCTGTTGATCCGTCGGCGAGTTTGAATAACATTAACAGTCTTATCGACCTTTTTCTGCATACCGGCCAACAGGAATTTCTGGAACCTGTTCCTGATGCAATCCGATGGCTGAGGGCTTCCCGCTTACCCAACGGGAAATGGGGTCGCTTTCTCGAATTAGGGACCAACAAGCCACTTTATTACGACAGGGGACGTATCCGTGTAGATTCGTTACACCAGCTTTCTCTGGAAAGACGGACCGGATATGGTTATGAAGTGAATCTTCAGGA
>CAZWUB010000300.1:0-2736 GCA_964637415.1 uncultured Rikenellaceae bacterium | reverse complement strand
GTATATAATTTTCAAACATGTGGGTTCCATCAGACCATTGAAATAAAAATTATTTACTGATGAAAGAAGAACTTATTATCAGCGGAAGAGAGAACTTGTTGGTCGATCCACAGTTACATATATGGCACTGGCCCATACCCCTTTATCTTTTCCTTGGCGGGCTGGCTGCAGGGGTCCTCTTTTTCGCCGCCCTCTACTACCTCCTGGGAAAAGAAGAGGAATACCGTACTGCCGTCCGGAAAGCACCTTTTATTGCACCTTTTGCATTGGTAATAGGTCTGACCTGCCTTTTGATCGACCTGAATCACAAAGCATATTTCTGGCAACTCTATACTACTATAAGAATTGAATCACCAATGTCGTGGGGCGCCTGGACCTTGCTGGTTATCACTGTTTCAGCTTTCGTCTGGTGCGCACTTCACATAAGAGAGTTTTTCCCGGAATGGGACTGGAAATATAAATGGCTGAAGGATCTTGAAATATTCTTCAACAGGTACAAGAAACAGCTTGCCTGGGTGATGCTGATCTTTGCAATCATAACAGGTGTTTATACCGGAATACTGCTCTCCGCATTCAATGCCAGGCCGCTCTGGAATACATCAGTGCTTGGCCCGCTTTTTCTTGCGTCAGGCCTTTCTGCAGGAGCTGCTGCAATAGTACTGTCATCAAAGGATAAGAAGGAAAGACTCCTTTTCACAAAGATAGATCTTATAATACTTGGGACGGAACTCTTCCTGATAGTTCACATGTTCATGGGATTCATGGCAAGCACTCAGGTCCAGATTGAAGCGGCACAGCTCTTCCTGGGAGGACCCTATACAATGGTTTTCTGGATATTCGTGGTCATACTCGGGATAATTATTCCCGGTGTGCTTGACCTTATGGAACTACGTGGAAAACATATCCCTGCGGTATTACCCGGGATACTTGTTCTGATGGGAAGTTTCTTTTTCCGTTTTATCTTTGTCTTTGCCGGCCAGGTAAGCCGATGGCTTTACTGAAAACAATAACACAAATAATATATGAGCAATAACACTAGTACAAATAAAAGCAGGAGCTACCTCAATCCCTACCTTGGCGGAGTACTTCTGGGACTGGTACTGCTTGCTGCAAATTTTGTCTCCGGAAGGGGATTAGGTGCCAGCGGCGCCATAAAAAGCGTTGTAGCAACTACAATCGGTACTGTTGACAAAGAGGCGATCGGTACTATGCCTTTCATGGCTGAATATGCCGAATCACACAGCGGCAATCCCATGAAATCATGGCTTGTCTTTCAGATGCTCGGCGTTATTGTTGGTGGATTTCTTTCAGGAGCTGTCGCGGGCAGACTTAAGCTTAAAGTTGAACATTCACCTAAGATAACATCACGCAGAAGGTTGATTTTTGCACTGGCAGGAGGTATCCTTTTTGGATTCGGCTCACAGCTGGGAAGAGGTTGTACAAGCGGGTCAGCCCTTAGCGGAATGGCAGTACTTTCCCTGGGAGGATTCGTTACAATGATGGCTATCTTCGGAACTGCCTTTGCAATGGCATATTTTTTCAGAAAAAACTGGATCTAAAACAAAAGGAGGAAAAAATGGGACCACTGGCACCAAATGAAATAATATCGGAAAATACGAATTTTTTACTTGCCTTCTTTATTGGCATCGCTTTCGGCTGGGTACTCGAAAGTTCGGGCTTCTCATCAAGCCGGAAACTGGCAGGTATCTTCTACGGCTATGACACCGTGGTATTGAAAGTCTTTTTCACAGCAGCAATAACAGCCATGCTGGGCCTGCTGTTCATGAGCCTTTTTGGCTGGATAGACCTGGATCTCGTATATGTCAATCCGACATATCTCACATCCGCAATAGCCGGCGGCGTAGTAATGGGTGTAGGATTTATTATGGGCGGCTTCTGCCCGGGAACAAGCTTCTGCGGAGCAGCAATAGGTAAAATTGATGCAATGGTATTCATCGGGGGACTTTTCATCGGTGTGTCCGGCTTCGCCCTTACATACGGATGGTGGGAGAAACTTTATCTCGCCAGATACCTCGGAGAACCAAAGGTAAGTGACAAACTCGGAATCTCTGACGGTCTCTTCGGACTTTTAATGATTATAGCAGCACTTGGCATGTTTGTTGTGGCGGAATGGGCAGAAAAGAAATTTGCCAGGGAAGAATATTAATATCAAAATTAAAATATAATGAAGCAATTAAAATTACTTGCACTTATTATTATACCACTAGGGATAATAATTGCCGCCATGCCGGCAGACAAGGTAAATCATTCCAGACTCAGCCCTGATGAACTTCTTCAGGAAGCCGGTGCAGGAGTACAGTTTATTTCACCCGATGTTGTGGCCGACATGCTTGTACAGAAAGATCCTTCTTTGAGGCTTATAGATGTCAGAACACCTGAGGAATTCGATAACTATAACCTGCCCGGATCGATTAATGTTCCACTGAGCAATCTCCTGTCTGAAGATTATAAGGATATACTGAATCAGGATACATATATGAATGTCTTCTATTCAAACGGAGCTGTATATGCCAACCAGGCGTGGATGATCTCCCGGCAGCTTGGATATGAAAATAATTTTGTACTGGAGGGAGGACTTAACTACTGGTTTGGGAACATACTTTCACCCGAGGCGCCTGCCCAGACCAGTCCTGACGAAGAATTTGCCAGATATGATTTCCGTAAAAGCGCAGCTGCAGCTCTTGGCGGAGGAGGAGTCGTTTCAACTGATGCCGC
>CAZWUB010000299.1:0-2761 GCA_964637415.1 uncultured Rikenellaceae bacterium | reverse complement strand
TTTCTTATTTTTGTAATGAAAGTTATAATCAAAAATGGATATTACCCCTTTTATACGGGAGCTGTTGTTTAGTCATGACTGCGTCATAGTTCCGGGCTTCGGTGGCTTTATCGGGAATTATGCCCCGGCACGGATCGATAATGCAACATCAACTTTTTATCCGCCCGTAAAGCAGATCTCGTTCAACAGGAATCTTAACAGCAATGACGGTCTTCTTGCCGGAAGGATATCCGGGCATTCAGGTATCACATTCAATGAAGCTGTTGGCATTATTGAAGAGTTTACAGGGTCGGTGAGAAAAAGAATTGAGAACGGTGAGAAAGTTATATTCGACAACATAGGCGCTTTTACAAGAAATCACGAAGGGAGTATACAGTTTGAACCAGATCGTAATGTCAATTATCTCCCGGGATCATACGGACTCGAATCATTTCAGTTTTCACCTGCCGGGGGATATGATGTCAGGAAGCAGATTACAAAACATATAGATAAGGATCCGGAGCGTGGACATACAACCCGCGTATTCCTGTGGAGAGCCGCAATAATTGTACCTCTTATCGCGCTTGCAGCACTACTACCGCTTAAAACAAGTCTCCTGAGACCAAAGATAGAGGCATCAACACTTAATCCGCTTGCAAAAACCGAGGCTGAAGCCCCCGTTAAATCTGAATCTGAGAATAATTTAGCTGTAGAGGTCATTCCGGAAGAAGTCAGACCGCCGGTAACAGATGACCCGGAGCTGACGGCTCAGACACCAGCCGTAAATGAGACACCCATTCATGTTCAGGAAGGACATTTCGGACTGATCACAGGTAGTTTCAGGTTGAGGATAAATGCCGAGCAACAAGCCTCCTTACTTAAAGAAGAAGGTTTTAATCCCGAAATTATAACTGCGGCAAACGGTTTCTTCAGGGTTAGTGCATTGAGGTGTAATGACCTTTCGGCTGCAATAGAAAAGAAGGACAGCCTTATTAAGAAATTCCCCGGGACCTGGGTGAGAAAAATCTAGAGGCTGTTTCAAAAGCCTCTATTTATCGTTTTACCCCTAAATTCCCCAGGGGGGACTTTTTGAAATGTTGGTGCTTTTAAAGCCCCCCTTGGGGGGTTGGGGGGTGTTTAAGATTTTGAGACAGGCTCTTTATTTTATCATACTCCCGTTATTCACCTTGTCAAGCGGAGAAACAAGAACTAGCTTCCCATCACTATCTTCTGCCATCAGGATCATCCCTTTCGATTCAATTCCTTTGATCTTTCTCGGTTCGAGATTTGCCACGATTGAGATCTGTTTTCCGATAAGTGACTGCGGTTCGAAATATTCCGCAATACCCGAAACAATTGTACGGGTATCAAGCCCAGTATCGATCTTCAGCTTAAGAAGCTTTGTTGTTTTCGGTACCTTTTCAGCTTCAAGGATTGTTGCCGTACGGATATCTATTTTCGTGAACTCATCAAATGAAACAGGATCTTTTGCGGGAACAGCTTTTGCAACCGAAGTCTCATTTGACTTTTTGGTTGCCAGAAGCTTTTCAACCTGCCTGGTGATCGCATCATCCTCAATCTTTTCGAATAAAAGGCCTGCTTTATTTATCTGATGGCCTGCGGTCAGGATATCTGTCCGTCCTGCATCATCCCATTTAAGACTGTCAATATTCAGCCATCCCCTTAGTTTCTCCATCGAGAAGGGAAGGAAAGGTTCCAGTACGATAGTAAGGTTAGCCGTTATCTGAAGTGCAACATTCATTATTGTCTCAACTCTTTCCGGATCAGTTTTTATAACTTTCCAGGGTTCCGCTTCAGCAAGGTATTTATTTCCCAGCCTTGCAAGGTTCATCGCTTCTTTCAGCGCTTCACGGAACCTGAATGTTCCGATTGCTTCCTCTGTACTTTCGCTTATCCTGCGTATTTCATTAAGCACCTGCTCATCATCAGCAGTAGTTGTAACTCTTTCAGGGACTTTCCCATTGTAATAGTTGCCGGTGAGAACGAGAGTTCTGTTTATGAAATTCCCGAGTATTGCAACAAGCTCATTATTATTACGTGCCTGGAACTCCTTCCAGGTAAAATCATTGTCTTTTGTTTCGGGAGCGCTTGCGCAAAGAGAATATCTCAGCGAATCCTGTTTCCCGGGGAATTCTTCGAGATATTCATGCAGCCATACAGCCCAGTTCCTTGAAGTCGATATTTTGTCGCCTTCAAGATTCAGGAATTCATTGGCAGGTACATTATCAGGCAGGATATAGCTGCCTTCTGCCCTGAGCATGGCCGGGAAAATAATACAGTGGAAAACGATATTGTCCTTTCCTATGAAATGAACCATCCTGGTATCACTGTCTTTCCAGTATTTTTCCCAGTCGGGGGTAAGCTCTTTTGTTGCAGAGATATACCCGATAGGAGCATCAAACCAGACATATAATACTTTTCCTGCGGCATTTTTTACGGGAACGGGAACACCCCAGTCAAGGTCGCGGCTGACAGCCCTGGGCTGCAAACCCTGATCAAGCCACGATTTGCACTGACCATATACATTTGTTTTCCATTCCTTATGATCTTCGAGGATCCATTTTTTCAGCCAGGGTTCATACTTGTCGAGGGGCAGGTACCAGTGAAGTGTTTCTTTCAGGACAGGTTTGCTGCCGCTAACAGTAGAATGCGGATTGATAAGATCGGAAGGGCTTAGTGAAGTGCCGCATCTTTCACACTGGTCGCCGTATGCATTTTCGTTTCCGCAATGCGGGCAGGTACCCATAATATACCTGTCGGC
>CAZWUB010000298.1:0-2779 GCA_964637415.1 uncultured Rikenellaceae bacterium | reverse complement strand
GCTTCTGCCAGAACTGTCCCGGGATATACTACAGCAGTCTGAAGGGTCGGCATATTCGGTGATGGCAGCACCCAGGGCAAACCGGTTTCGCTGAAGAGTGAATGCCGATGCCACTCTTTCATCCATACAATTTTCAGATCAGCTGAGGGAAAATATTTTTCTTTTATCAATAAAGCAATTTCACCAATTGTCATTCTGTGGCACAGAGGAATCTCAGCGCCTCCGACAAAAGTGAAATATTCCTCCTTCAGAACAGGCCCGTCAAAAGGTAGTGTTCCGACAGGATTCGGACGGTCAAGGATCCAAACCGGCATGCCTGCTTCACAACAGGCTTGAATACATAATTTTACAGTCCATATATATGTATATAATCGCGCCCCTACATCCTGAAGATCAATTAAAAGTACATCAATATCATCCAGCATGGCCGGTGTGGGTTTGCGGTTCTCACCATACAGGCTGTACAAGGGAACCTTCAGAACAGGATCGGTCTCACCTTCCCATTCTATCATATTATCCTGTGTCTGGCCATATAGTCCATGCTGAGGCCCGAATACAGCCGCAAGTTTACAATCTTTACGATCCTTAAAATGCCTTGTTATATGTGTGAGATCCCTCGAAATACTGGCAGCATGACACAATATCCCGATACGCTTTCCTTCAAGCCCGGAGGGCAGTTTCACGATGATTTGTTCCAGTCCGGTCAGAATCATGATCAGTTGTTTTTTACAAATATATTATTTTAAACGCGTTGTACGGATAAATTTAATATGCTGGCTTAGTGATACTTGGTGCCTTAGTGACTTTGTGGCATTTAATTATTGCTTACACAAAGCATTAATTTAACATCAGTATAATTTTAATTCTTTTAATAAATATTTGAAAATGAATTTTCTTTTCTAAGTTTATGGCCCCGGGCAGAAATGTCGGGATGTAGGGTTATAAAGCAAACAGTAATCGGTATTCAGTAATCAGTAATCGGTTAGTAATCACCGAATACCGAATACCGAATACCGATTACCGATTACCGGACCAAATGTGGAGTTGCTTATCAAATTATTAACATATGAAACAATACAGGATCAAAATAGTTTTGGCTGCACTGATAGTTATCTCTGTTATAACATCATGCAAAAACGATGGGATACAGACTGTAAGTATTATAGGTACAACAGATATTCACGGAGTGATTCTTCCATATGACTTCATCGATCAGAAACCTCTTGATGTGTCTTTGGCTCATGTTTCCTCATACGTAAAAAAATTAAGGACAACCAGGGATGTTGTATTCCTTATCGACAATGGTGATAACATTCAGGGTCAGCCTTCTGTATATTACTTTAATTATATTGATACAGTTTCGCCTCATTTCATGGCGGAAGTCTTCAACTGGATGGGATTTGATGCAACAACTGCGGGTAATCATGATATTGAAGCCGGACATTCTGTATATGACAGGCTTGTGGAAGAATATAATTTTCCTGTACTTGCGGCAAATGCAGTTGATAAAAGGACAGGAAATCCTTATTTCAAACCTTATGTTGTTGTTGAAAGAAACGGAATAAAAATAGCAATTCTCGGCTTGATTACTCCTGCTGTTCCAACATGGCTTCCTGAAGAGCTTTATTCCGGGATCGAATTCAGGGATATGCAGGAAACAGCGGAATTATGGATGCCTCTGATATTGAAGGAAGATCCTGATCTGGTTGTTGGTCAGTTCCATTCCGGATGGAACAGGGAAAATACAGGCTCCGGTCATTCAGATGAAAATGGATCTGCAGCAGTGGCCTTTAATGTCAGTGGATTTGATATAATCTTTACCGGTCACGACCATCGGGAAGTAAATGAAACTTTCATAAACAGAAATGGTGATACGCTTCTTATTCTTAATGGAGGCAGCAGATCGGAAACTGTGGCCTGTGCCAATATCACATTTTCACTTAAAGGCAACAGAGGAAAACAGATAAAGAACATCTCAGGAGTTTTGACAGATACCCGCGACCTGAGTCCTGATCGTGAGTTTATCAGAAATTTTGAAAAACAGGAAAAAATCATTAAAGATTATGTCAGCAGGGTGATTGGGAGATCTGTTTCCGAGATCTCTTCAGCAGAATCATTTTTCGGATCCTCAGCATTTGTTGATATGATCCACAAGATCCAGCTTGATCTGACGGGAGCTGACATTTCGTTTGCTGCACCCCTTTCTTTTGATGAAAAAATTAACAAAGGACCTGTAACAGTTGGTGATATGTTTAAGCTTTACAGGTTTGAAAATATGCTCTATACCATAAGAATGACAGGGGAAGAGATACTTGACTATCTCCGGTTTTCTTATTCTGAATGGCTGAATCCGATGAGAGGACCGGGAGATCTTCTCTTAAAATACAGACTTGGTAAAGACGGGAAACCGATACTGACAAACGGCAGGGCATGGCTTAAGAATCAATCATATAATTTTGATTCTGCAGCAGGAATTGACTACCTTGTTGATGTCAGCCGTCCCGAAGGTAAGATGGTAATTATCAAATCATTCACTGACGGACGCCCTTTTATCAAAAATAATTATTACACTGTTGCGCTTAATTCATACCGTGGTAACGGAGGTGGGGGACACCTGACAAGAGGTGCCGGGATCAGGGGAAATGAGCTCCGTGAAAGACTTGTCAGGTCAACAGAGCGGGACCTCAGATATTATATACTTAAGTCGGTCGAAGAGCAAAAGACACTCGATCCCGGATCATTGAATAACTGGAAAATTGTGCCTGAAAATTGGGTTGAG
>CAZWUB010000297.1:0-2816 GCA_964637415.1 uncultured Rikenellaceae bacterium | reverse complement strand
AAACCTTATCGCCTTTGCTTTTCCGGTTTTTAATATTGAAAGATTCGAAAGGGTTAAATCAACTCTCTCTGACAGCTCATTAAGCGACATCTTTCTTTTGGCCATCATTACATCCAGGTTCACAATGATCGGCATGTCTATACGGTTAAATCGTTTTCGTTCTGAAGTTCTACTCCTCTTTTGAAAATAGATGCAATAATATAGAGAACTGCTGCCATTAAGATGAAAGCCTTGCTGTCAGTCCAGAACTTGCTCAGAGGTGAGGTATCAAATCCGTAATGCGTCAGTCCCATCGCAGTCTGTCTGGCTATGTAACTGATAATACCTACAAAAAGAGTAATATAGCTGATCTTTGTAATATGTCCGGAGACAGAGCTGTTGAAGGGCTTTTCCAGATCGAGCTTGCTTAACAGTTCTATAACGACATAGAACAAGTATGCCTTCAGAGCCGAAATGGTCAGAATAAAACCATACAGACCAAAATAAACCCATTTGTTAAGATTGTAAATCTGACTTAAGTCGAGCTTCTGATAAAGGTTCTGCACCACTTCAGGCTTGAAGAGACTGTAGACAAAATTGACAAGCAGGGCGCCGGCTTCGATACACAACCCGACAAAGATAATCCAGGCTACAATATTTAAGGCCTGAAATACGAAGTTGTTACTTTTCGACATAATTGACAATGGTTTTAATTATGGCTCAAAGATAATATTTATTTATTGTTATTCAATATATTTTTATTATTTATCAAACTTTATTTATTGAAATATATAGCAAGGGGATATTCCGGAATATACAAATCATATTCAGCTCCTTCAAAGTCGGAGATACCCTGGTGAAAACAGTAAAGTCGTTTACTTTTCTCAGGTTTTACCCTCCTGATTATTGGGCTAAAGCCCACAGATACTGAGAGGCTCTCAAACCCGTTTGCTGAAGCAAACGGTAATTCATTCCGATGTTACAATATCACTAAAGTCCGTACAGTATTTTATGTATTTAAGCTCTTAGCTGAAGGCTCCAGGATAATTGATTTAAATAAGTAGAAAAATCCCACAATTATTAAGCTTAAGGACAAGAAAATAAAAAGCAATACATTGTCAAACTGGATTATTTGGGTATCTACCGTTATAACCTGGCTATGCATTTTGTCAACAAAATATTTAATTAATGTTATGCTGATAAAGTTATTTAACGAATGTATTATAATACAGGAAAGCAGGTTCCGTGTTTTATAAAAATACCAGCCATTAAGTAATCCAAGTGATAAAGTCACAAAATATTGGCCAGGATTTATGTGGATTAAAGAAAATATTATTGCTGCAATGAAAATTGCCCGGGTTGGAGAATATCTGTTTAAAAAATCGTTTAATAATAATCCCCTGAAAACAAACTCTTCGAAAACAGGAGCGAATAATAGAGCTTTAATATAGAACAGAAAGGAAAAATTCCTGGTCAAAATATCTATATTAATCAATTGGAGAAGTGCAAGTGAGGTCTTGAAGAGCGAAGCAATTGAATTCAATAAAAAAACTAACCCGGTAACTATCATTAAAAATAAGAGATACCTATACGATGTCCTGAACTCTATTCTAAATGAAAAAGATCTTATTAAGTAATACTTATTTAAAAATGCGTAGACTATAACTATGAACCAGGGGATCTGGTCGTATATCACCCATATAAATAAAGAATTCCTTATCAGATTCTTCAGGGGAAAAGATAATATGCTGAATCCAATAGATATAATAAACAGTACAATAACTGCCACCCAAGGGAATCCAAATCTATCAGTAACAGACTTTATCATTTTTTTCTGTCTGAATCCTGATTAAAAATACTTAAAAAATATAATTGCACCCCACAATAATTCCTTTCCAAACTTGTAAATTATGACTAATTGGCAAGTGGTAAAACATTATTGATTTCCCAATTTTTTCTTTTCTCCCAAAACCTGATATATCTTTATGAATATCAATACTACTGAAGCAATTAGTCCAAAAGCTAGAAGTAAATGCTCCGTTTTATTCCATTCATTATGACTTATATAAATATAAATCAGATATATAAAAAGGATTGCCAAAGCTAAGCCTGAAATAAACTTGCCCCTTTACATTTTTCTTTTACTTTATGCTCATCATCAAGATACCGGAAAGATGCATTTTATTAAAGAAACCTGATATTTTTGAAAATATAACCCTGTCCCATTAATAAATAGAGTCCTTTCTTAATGAGTTTTCAGATTAATCTAAGCCAATTTAGTTTTGCAGTATCTATATTCTTTTTAATAATTCTTTTCGTAGTATGAGCCTTAATTTTTCTGCTGGTAATTTCAGCCTCCTGCAATTTCTCATCGATAATCTTACCCTCTCCTTCCAATAGGAGGAACCTGACATTGAATTAACGAAAGATTCTATTCTTTCTTAAAAGGACTTATTATTAGATATCTATCCTTTAATATTGATAAATGTAAAAAAACATAAATAACTATTGGAACAAGAGGTATATATGACCATCGGTTTTTCGTAAAAAGAAAAAAGACTGTACAAAGTGTAAAAACTATTAAAGTAGCGAAAGCCAACACCTTACCCATTCTCGGTTTAATTATAAATGATTCATTATCTGATATTTCTGAATAATTTATCTTATTACTTTTTGTCCATAAATGTGAAGCGAAGAATTCTTCACCTTGTTCTACAGGTAAAGAAAATGACCCAAATCCTTTAATATGTGTTAGTTTTGTTCCAATGTGTAAGTATATTTTACTGTTTTCTGAAAAATCAACACTTTTTCTTATCTTAATTGTTTTCATAATAATA
>CAZWUB010000296.1:0-2834 GCA_964637415.1 uncultured Rikenellaceae bacterium | reverse complement strand
GTCGTTTATCAGGAAGAATGGAATCGTTAGGGTTTGATTTAAGAAACGAGGCCACTCTTGAAACTTTAACACTTGACGTCCTGAAATCAACAGAAATTGAAGGAGAATATCTGAATCCTGACCAGGTTCGTTCATCAATTGCGCGAGGATTAGGAATGGAAATAGCAGGTTCAGTTGAATCAGACAGGAACGTAGATGGAATAGTTGAAATGATGCTGGATGCAACTCAGAATTGCTTTGAACCACTATCAGCTGAAAGACTTTTTAACTGGCATGCTGCACTCTTCCCGACAGGTAGAAGTGGAATGTATAAAATAACAGTTGCAAACTGGAGGAACGATTCCACCGGCCCGATGCAAGTGGTTTCAGGAGCTATGGGTAAAGAAAAGGTGCATTATCAGGCGCCCGATTCATTATTGTTGGAATCAGAAATGAGTCGATTCCTGGATTGGTTCAATAATATTACTGAACTTGATCTGGTACTTAAAGCTTCAATTGCTCATTTATGGTTTGTTACTGTACATCCATTTGAAGATGGTAACGGTCGTATAGCCAGAGCCCTGGCTGACATGTTGCTGGCACAATCTGACAAAAGTCCACAACGCTTTTACAGTATGTCAGCACAAATAAGAATTGAACGAAAACAGTACTACGAAATACTTGAAAAAACACAAAGTGGAAATCTGGATATAACTGACTGGATTAAATGGTTTTTAAGTTGCCTTGTAAACGCACTTAAATCAACTGATACGATTCTGAACCGGGTTCTGTTTAAAGCTGATTTCTGGACCAGACATGCAAAGACGGTAACGAATGAAAGACAAAAGAAATTGCTGAATAAAATTCTCGACGGATTTGAAGGAAAGCTGACATCATCCTTATGGGCAAAAATTGCCAGATGCTCAAAAGACACAGCAATAAGAGATATCAACGATTTGATAAAAAAAAACATCTTAAAGAAAGAAGATGCCGGAGGAAGAAGTACAAATTACGAATTGAAATAGCTCACCTCTCACCGCTCATAATTCTCTGCTCGTAAGAAAGTTGGCAGTTGGCAAAAGGCAGTTGGCTATCACTTCCTGCCCTGAGCTCTTTACTTAACAGATATTACTTTATATGATTACAGAATAGCAAGAAGGCTTATCAACATGCCACGATATGAAAAAGGATTGCTGAAAGCGACTACCACCCGGTGAAAATCATAATAATTTGTGGTTATAATCGAAAAATATTATAATATATTGTGGTTATAACCGAAAATACTTATATTTGTAAGAGGATTTGAATATGGTAAAAAGGCACCTTAAAGATATAATTCTTAAGCATCTGTTTAATAATAAAGCAGTTGTTATCTATGGAGCCCGGCAGGTAGGAAAAACCACTCTTGTTGATGATCTGATTAAACAACCGGACCCCCGGGTATTAGTCATGAACGGAGATGATGCTGATATTCGCGAACTGTTTCAGTCTGTAAATGCCGCAAAGTTAAAGCCAATAATTGGGAATAATAAGGTTGTGGTAGTTGATGAGGCTCAGAGAATTACGAATGCCGGGCTAGGTATAAAGATAATTCATGATAATTTTAAGGACGTTCAACTGATAATAACCGGTTCATCTTCTCTTGAACTTACGGAAAAGATAAAGGAACCACTTACAGGCAGGAAATTTGAATTCTTCCTGCATCCCCTTTCATTCAGTGAAATGGCAGATCATCACGGATTCCTTACCGAGAAAAGATTGCTGGATCACAGGATGATTTTTGGTTACTATCCTGATGTAGCTTTAAATATCGGCAATGAGAAAAGAATATTGAAAACACTTGCTTCTGATTTTCTTTACAAGGATATCCTGTCAACAGGAAAAATAAAGAAACCTGTATTGCTTGATAAAATTTTAAAGGCACTTGCCTTACAGATTGGTAATGAAGTATCATATAATGAATTGGCACAATTGCTTGACTCTGACAAAGAAACAATTGGAAAATATATCGACCTTCTGGAAAAGGTTTATGTCATCTTTAAATTACCCGGATTAAACAGAAATCTTAGAAATGAAATAAAAAAAGGTCGTAAAATATATTTCTGGGATAATGGTATCCGGAATGCTGTTTTGGGAAATTTCCTCCCTCCTGATTCCCGAAGCGATAAAGGAGCCCTCTGGGAGAATTTCATGATAAGCGAGAGATTTAAGTTAATCTCAAATAATGATGAAATACCTGTGTCATATTTCTGGAGGACAACACAGCAACAGGAAATAGATTATATCGAAGAATTTCAGAATAAATTCTACGCCTATGAGTTCAAATGGAAGCCGACAAAAAAACCATTCCTTTCAAAAACATTTTCAAATGCTTACCCTGTTTCTGAATTTCAAGTGGTAACTAAAGATAATTTCTCTGAATTTTTAAAAATAGGAATTTGATTTTTTAAATACGTATAACCTAATCATCCTATAAGTCTTCTCATCACTCAATACTCACCACTGCTCACCACTCACTACTCACAACTCATCTCTGATCAAATAATTGGCAGTTGGCAGTTGGCAAAAAAAGTTGGCAAGAGGCAGTCCTCCTTCGCCAAGGCTACGGAGGACAAAGTTGGCAGTTAGCAGACAAAAGTCACTCATATCTCACCTCTCACTACTCACCACTCTCTTTATCTTCTTCCCCGTTGGACTTATTGTCAGCTCTTCCTTCAGCTCAAAAACCTGAGGTACTTTAACAAGTTCCAGATGTTTTGAGCAGTAGTCAATTAGGAAATCGCGTGTTATGGGGACCTGAGGATCTTTCCTGATAACTACAGTTGCTTTTAATTTTTCACCTTCTATCTCATCTT
>CAZWUB010000295.1:0-2836 GCA_964637415.1 uncultured Rikenellaceae bacterium | reverse complement strand
TATCATGAAGAGCCCTGGGCTTCTTCTGAAACAGCAGAATCGTAAAGAAGAATGCATTAAATGAGGCTATCAGGAAAATAAATTTCATATTTACAAAAGTACTATTCTTTCCGGTCAGGAAGGTTAGTGTATCCTCTTTTCTGTTCATTGCATTCCAGACTCAGGTGTTTTGTCACCGAGACCAACGCAATTAATAAATACATCCCGTAATTGATGGAGTTTTTTTCCTAATGCCCCGGATATTCAGGTTCCTGAATTCCTCTATCATGATCAGTAATATACTTTAAGCTCTCTCGAAAATAATATCTATTTTTGTCTTCATTCAGGAAAATAATTGAAAATGACATGGTCAGAAAAAGCTATATGAATCCTTACCTGGCAGGCACTCTTCTCGGAATTGTGCTGCTTGTGGCAATGGTGGTCTCGGGACGGGGACTGGGAGCAAGCGGCGGTATCAAGTACTGCGTGGTTGCAGCAGTGAATACTGTCAGCCCATCTCATATTGAAAACTCGGTGCATTATTCCAGATACTTTGAGGACGGGAAAAAACCTATTACCAACTGGCTTACCCTCGAAATATTCGGAATTGTCGCGGGAGGATTTATTTCAGGCGCCCTGTCGGGAAGACTGAAGCTGAAAGTTGAAAGAAAGCATGGAATATCTGTTGCACGGAGGCTGATTTTTGCATTTCTGGGTGGAGCGCTTTTTGTGTACGGCGGACAACTGGCACGGGGATGTACAAGCGGCGCTGCCCTTTCAGGTATGGCAGTGTTATCCACAGCCGGCTTCGTGACAATGATCGCCATATTTGGCTCCGCATTTGCTTTTGCATGGTTCTTCAGGAAGAACTGGATATAGGAAAAGGCGCAAAGGCGTTTTGGCAAATGGCAAAAAGTCGCAATGGCACAATAGCGCAAGGGCGCAACGGTACAATGGCTAAAAGACTGAAAGACAGAAAGACTAAACGACTTTAAGACAATAAGACAATAAACCATGGCTCCACTATCATCATACTTCATGTTCCCTGAATGGCTTAACATGCTGACTGCCTTCCTGATCGGGACGGCTTTCGGATTTGCTCTTGAACAGGGAGGGTTTTCATCGAGCAGGAAGCTGGCCGGAATGTTTTACGGTTACGATGCAACTGTGCTGAAGGTCTTCTTCACGGCAGCTATTGTTGCCCTTATCGGTTCCCAATTCCTCAGCTACCTGGGATTGCTTAACCTGAACCAGGTTTATATCAACGAATTCTATGTGGCTTCATCAATCATCGGCGGTGTGATTATGGGAGCCGGATTTATTATGGGTGGATTTTGTCCCGGAACAGGACTCAGCGCTCTCTCAATAGGGAAAATCGATGCAATGGTCTTTGTGGCCGGAGGGTTTACAGGCGCTTTCCTTTTTACCGAAACCTACCCCCTTATCGAGAATCTGGCAACTTCAGGTTACAGGGGACCGGTGAAGCTCAATGAGTCACTCGGCCTTTCACCCGGACTCTTTACTCTTCTCCTTACAGTCGCAGCGGCTGCCATGTTCGTGGTTGCCGAGCAGGCAGAGAAGAAATTTGCCAGACCTGAAATTACAAGTGAATTATAACCACAGCCATGGAAACCGGAAGAAAAATATCCCTGCTGCTTATAATGCTGAGCCTGATACTGGCTTTACTGCCTCTTACATCCCACCGCTCCTTTACCGGTAAGCCTCACAACCTGCTTGCCGGCGTGCTGAGCGAAGAAGCCTCCCTGAGTGTTGACAAGGTGGCTGAATACATCGTAAAGGAGGATAGTACTATTCAGCTCATTGATCTGAGGCCGCCTGATGAATTCAGGAAACAGGCAATCCCGGGAGCTGTAAATGTACAGTACAAAGATCTCATCAGTAAAGATCCTGACGTCTGGCTGGGCAATAAGGATATTAACAGTATTCTCTATTCCGATAATGATGCCGAACAATCCTATGCCCTTGTATATGCAAGAGGGCTGGGTTATAATAACGTTTTTGTTATGGACGGGGGCATCGGTGAATGGATGGAAACAGTCGTGGAGACAAAATTTACCGGAGAAAGAATAACGGCAAGGGAAAATGCATTGTTTGAGACCCGGAGGCGGGCAGGCGAAATGTTTACAACGCTCAACAGCCTGCCCGACAGCCTCAAGGTGAAATTCCTGGAATCAAAAAAATTCTCGGCTAAAAAGCTTGACGGCGGATGTGAATAATTCTTAAATCGGATAGTAAATAATGAAATTTCTGAAACAATACCGGATCATACTTGCAGTATTCCTTTTAGTTCTTATCCTGGTTCTGATACGGACCATCAGCCCCGGCAATTTCAAATATGATGCGGTTAAATGGGCCGAACCTTCCGTAACAGGATCAAATGTGATAGATGTAGCACAGATGGATGCCATTAACGGCAAAAAGCTCCTGGTTGATCTTGGAGCAAAACCGGTTGCAGACAACAGGTTCGGAAATATCACTGTAAAAATGGATCCCGGATCGATTCTAGATAAACCTTACCTGAAGCTTATCCGGAAGAACAGAGGCCCCGTTGTACTATATTCGGAAAATATTTCTGAAGTAGCCAGGATATGGATGATCCTCAGCGAGATGGGGATTAAAGATCTTTACATTCTTTCTGAATCCGCCAATGAGAAATAAAAAAACCGGCCTGAGTATTTAACAGACCGGTCATTTATTCAGATGATCCTGAATTATTTTACCACAGGGTAATCATTCGATTCTGCGAGTGTGAACGGGAGCCACGACAACGCTGTTCTCTCCTTTATCATCTTATCGTACATGAAGCTGTTGTTTCCGTACCTGAGGGTCCTTGCAT
>CAZWUB010000294.1:0-2837 GCA_964637415.1 uncultured Rikenellaceae bacterium | reverse complement strand
TACGGTAAAACCAAATAAATGTTGCATTTTTTTGTTTCCGTTTTAATTAAAATTTAAATGGCATACTTATTTATTTGTATTCCGATATTTTATAAATTTGATGATCAATAAAATGGTACGAAATTTGTACAAACAGTTAATATAATACTAACCTGAACAAATCATGAAAACATATTCATTCAGAAAATGGTCGCTTTTTATTGCAACAATTTTCTCGGCTGCAATAATGTTATTATCATGTCAAAAAGATAACAGTACATTCCCTGACCCAAGTACACTGCCAAAAGGACTTGCTGGTACATGGGTTGAAACGAGTACTATATCAGATACAATCATGTTCAACTCAGATAAGGAGACTGGAATGCTTATTCTTCACAGGGGTTATGAAATCAGAAATGGGTATCGTCTCCCTGTAATTGGAAGTGATATGTATCAGTATACTGTACTATCAGACAGCATTCGTCTCATGGGTGGACTTTCATCCACATGGTTTGACGAGACCTTCTATTTCAATTACGATGAAGCAACCCTGACAATTCACATTGGTAAATTCTCTAAGTATATCAATTCGCAAAAGACTATACTGACATTTAGAAAAGTAAAATAATCCTAATCATAATACCCCCTCCGTACCATACTCCTACTGGTCTGCTTGTGCTGATTGTATCCAATGCTTTTGCAAAGTTCAGCATGACATGGGCATTCACCTTATTGTAGGTGCTACAGAAATGTGTCCGCTCTTGTTCTTGCTCCCTTTTAGAGTCAGTGAGAATCCTGAACAAACAAAAAAGAGGCTAATTTTTTATGCCGAATTTTTTTATAAAAATTTTTATTACCTACTCAAATGACGCATCAGGTCATCGAAATTCATTTCACTTTATAAGTTCTGGCTTTACCTCATCAATCATTGCGTCAACATCTTTCTGATGGATATTTTTGTAATGTTGCACCATATCGGGGTCTTTGTGCCCGATGAATTTACTTATTTTGTAATCTGCAAATCCATATTCCGCTAATATTGATACTGCGCAATTCCTTGCCCAAGAATTGGATATCATTTTATGTATTGCAATCCATTCTTCTGATGGTTTGCTGTCTTTAGCATACTCATATCTGAACTGCAGTTTTCTGTTAAGACCTGCTTCTTCTGCAGCGATCTTCAACAATTTATTGTACTCATGAACCTTCAGGAAAGAACCGAATTTACCTGAATACTTTTTCAATAACGGATTCAGGTAGTGCTTGTTTATTTTGTTTCTCACTTCACTGTCTGTCTTTTGTTGTTTAAAGATTATGCGGTAATCACCATTCGAATCCCGATGAATATTATCATCTGTCAGTTTATTGAAATCGCACCACCTTAATCCACCCGCCCATGTCTGTATGATGAACATATCTCTTGCCAGTTCATGTTTTTCATTCTTGAACTCATGAAAATAAAACTTATCGAATTCACTTTTGTATAAAGCATGTGTGTTAATGAAGGCTTCTGGCTTGTATTTTATTAAAGATGGTTTCTTTTTTGACATCTTCAACTCGAATCTTCTGTACTCCTGATTATCAAGCATCCTCTCCCTATGATTAAAAAGGAAATCACCGAACGACATTAAGTGTTTATGATATTTATTTATCGTTGAGATGGTATAGTCCTGCCTGTTCTCGCCATCTTTGCGGAAAGAATAACCATTTGCAATTATGTGTTTAAAGAACCGCTCCAACCATGCACTTGAAAAATCGGATGCCAAACAGTTGTCATCGTTCGTTGAAATGTATTCTGCAATTGCGTGACGTGGTGCTGTATATGAGTTTGGAGCATGTTTCTCAATGAACTCATCCCAATAGTCGAGTATATGTCTTCTCTGAAACAGACCCATTGACATTTTTAGTTTGTCAAATTTCGGGTCTTGGCTGTATGTAATATAATCAACAAATTCATCTTCGCTCGCAAATGCTCCACCCTGCTCATCAACTATTACTTCTCCTGATGCTATTTTCCGTTCGTTTTCTGCCTCGGTCAGTTCATTAATATACGTGAGCCGAATAAGGTTCTCTCGGTTAATCTGAACCTTATTTGCTATTGCCATGTTTATTGCATCTTTAACATCTCCCTCAACCTTTGCAAGAAGATTGTTTAAATCACGGATGGGGATGTGGTATCTGCCACCAGTTATATGTCCTTTGTTCCAGTGTTCTTTTTTCACACTGATTGAAATTCTTGCATGGCTTACAAAATCATATACTGGAATCTCTGTTTCAAATCCATTTCGAATACGAACACGAATGAAAACCTGATGACCATTTTTACTCGCATACTTTCTTAGCCAACGCAATGTTGTAAATAACCGAGCCATAATTGTACCACTTTATTGTACCCCTGCAAATATAATGATATATTCGATAATTCCGATAGATGAGGCTTACAAATATGATTTTTCAGTTCTGGTGGGACTACTAGTAACAATCTCATTTTATTCATAACCGCTTAAAATCAAGCATTTCAGGCGGTTTCTTTTTTTACAGGTGCTCAAAATGTATGTAAATACTCCTGAAAAAGGAGTCCTTTTCGAGACCTCAAAAAATTTAGGAAAAAAGGTCTCGGTAACCTCCATAACTCTCTGTCTATTTTGCAGTTGTTTGCAACATTCTGCATAAAAACAAGCCCTTAAAACAGGGTAACTTTGTGAAATATTAGAGACCTATTAATTCAAAAAATATGAAGAATAAAATTGTTAATCATTTTTATGTAAAGGAGGCCAAGAAAGACAAAAAAGTTGAAGTGCCTATTTATCTAAGATACACAGTAAATGGAGAAAGGGCTGAAATTTCAACCGATAGAA
>CAZWUB010000293.1:0-2839 GCA_964637415.1 uncultured Rikenellaceae bacterium | reverse complement strand
TTATTCTCTTTATCACTCTGGCTGGTTGTTCTGCATCAAAGACATCCAATAAGGACTCATTTCACACGTTTAAGATTCGCGACACCGGGGAACTTAAAGATTTCTTTTCATATTCTCCCGACCGGATCCCTTTTATTTCTGCCCACAGGGGAGGAGACAGGGAGATGTTCCCTGAAAACTGTATTGCTACATTCGAAAATACGCTGAGTAAAGTTCATTCGATGATCGAAGTGGATCCCCGTTATTCAAAAGACAGTGTCATGGTACTGATGCATGATGCCACACTTGACAGAACGACCAATGGAACAGGGAGGGTTAGCGATTATAATTATGAAGAACTGAAAAAACTCCGGTTAAAAGACTCAAAAGGTAATATTACAGATTATCATATCCCTACACTTGATGAGGCACTGAATTGGGCTAAAGGAAAAACAATACTTGTTCTTGACAGGAAAGATGTACCAATGGCTGCCAGAGTGAAAAAAATAGAGGAACATAATGCCGTAACCAATGCGATCGTTATTGCGTATTCTTTGGATGAGATCAGAGAATGTTATAATCTTAATCCGGATATAATAATGGAAGTGATGCTACCTGATGCTGTACAGCTGAAAAAGCTGGATGAAACAGGAGTACCATGGACCAATATGGTTGGATTTGTCAGTCATAACCTTGTTGAGGATAAGGAAATATTTGATCTTATACATGAAAAGGGAGCGATGTGTATAGTAGGCAGTTCCAGGAATCATGATATAAGCTACAAAAAAGGAGAAATAGAATCTTTTGAAGAACTGGCAGGGAAGTATCGGAAAATGGTTACAGATGGTGCTGATATCATAGAAGCAGACCTGGCTATTGAGGCAGGATTATCAATCAGAGACATAAAAACAGGAGTCAGATCAGGATCAAAAAGTAAATTCTTTTCTGATTTTTAAAGACTTTGTGTAATTTGCAGCCTGTCAGATTGCTAATAGTACAGAATAACAATACAATATATATAATTGTCCGGGACCATGAATAACAAGTGCATCATTTTTATAACTATCATATTTGTTATTATCATATCCGGTTGTAAGGTGCCGGCAGATGTTAAAGATATCGTTATTGATGAAACTGATAAAAGGGAAACAATAGACGAAGTTATTGAAATAGATAAAGTTTGGTCAGGTCATCCTGTGGGATTCTGTTTACTGACCCATGGTAACAGGCAGTATATTGCTTATTATAATTCGACACGGAATATGGTTGTTGGTCAGAGAGATCTGAATGAAAATAAGTTTACCCTGTTTGTTATGCCTCCCACTTACAGGGAAACTTCAGGCGGAACAAGTACCGTACTTGGCTGGGACAGTCATAATTCTGTTATTCTGGCGGTCGATAAGCATGGATTTATTCATCTTTCGGGAAATATGCATGTTAATCCACTTACCTATTTCAGGAGTACAAAGCCGGAAGACATTACCACCCTTGAACAAATTTGGTCAATGACCGGATCAAATGAAACACGATGCACATATCCAAGGTTTGTTAAAACAAAGGAAGGAGAGCTTCTTTTTCATTACCGCGACGGAGGAAGCGGTAATGGTAATGAGATCTATAACATATATTCATGCGAAACCGGGGAATGGTCACGACTCCTGGATACACCTCTTACAGATGGTCAGGAATTAATGAATGCATATCAGTCGGAACCGACAGTGATGAACGATGGATGGTATCATGTTTACTGGGTGTGGCGTGATACCCCCGATTGCTCTACCAATCATGACCTGTCATATATGAAGAGTCCGGATCTTAAAAGCTGGTATGATCCTTTTGGTGACTTAGTTAACCTGCCTGCAACTCTCGACAGAAAGTCTCTTATCGTGGATCCCATACCGGTAAAAGGGGGCATAATCAATCTGGCTGCACGCCTGTGTCTTGATGAAAAGAACAATCCCTGTTTTGCTTACCATAAATATGATCCCGACGGAAATCTTCAGTTTTATGTTGCTCGTCTCAGGAATAAGTCCTGGGACTACAAGAAGGTTACAAACTGGGATTACCGATGGGAATTCTCAGGAAACGGAAGTATAAATACGGAAGTACGTCTGAATAATTTCATAAAGAGGAGCGACGGTTATTTTGAACTGGGATACTGGCATATAAAATATGGAACGGGAACCTTTTTGCTGAATGACAAATTTGAAATATCCGGTACTGTAAAGAAACCGGAACCTTTCACTTCAAATTTAGAAATTGAAGGTACTTTCCCGGATTTGTCTGTCAGGACAACCAATGATATAGGGAAAGCACCGGAAGAAGGCATAAGATATGTTCTGAAATGGGAAACACTTCCTGCCAACCGGGATAAGGCACGTCCGGAACCATGGCCTGAACCATCCCGCTTATATCTGTATAAACTAAATTAACTATAAAGATGAAAGCAAAAACATTACTGGCATTAAGTTTTATAATTTTACTCGGACCGGTTTCAGTTGCACAGGATTTTCCTAAGTTCAATGAAACCTTCCGTCTGAAACAGCTTGAACCTCCCAAAGGAAAGGTAAGAATGGTTCTGGATACCGATACTTATAACGAGATGGACGATCAGTTTGCTCTCTGTTATGCATTTTTGTCAAAAGAAAAGATTCAGCTGGAAGCTGTATATGCTGCTCCTTATTTTAACGACAGGTCAAAAAGTGCCGGGGATGGAATGGAAAAGAGTTACCAGGAGATACTACGGCTTCTGAAGATACTTGGAAAATCTACGGAAGGTTTTGCTTTTAAGGGGTCAGACAGGTACCTGGAAGATGTATCAAGGCCGATCCGGAGTGAAGCTGCTCTGGACCTGGTGAAA
>CAZWUB010000292.1:0-2872 GCA_964637415.1 uncultured Rikenellaceae bacterium | reverse complement strand
TAGTCACCTACCCTGAGTCGGTGATGGAGAAAGTAATCAGCAAAAGGAACCTGAAAAAAAACACTTTTACAATTAAGAAAGGCGACAGGTTAGCACTTGAGTTTCTGGAAGAAGTTCTTCATGAATATAATTTCGAAAGGGTCGATTTTGTCAATGAACCGGGACAATATGCAATACGTGGAAGTATTGCAGATGTATTCTCCTATTCCGCCGATCTGCCTTACAGAATTGATTTCTTCGGAGATGACGTTGACTCAATAAGGACCTTCAACACGGATGACCAGTTATCTGTGAATATCTGTGACCAGGTTTCGGTAATTCCAAATATCCAGGATATTTCGATAGAAGAAGTAACTGATTCATTTACTGATTTTCTTCCTCCGTCATCGCTTGTATGGATCGAAGATCCGGTTTTTATCAAAGAAAGGATAAATGATATTTTCACACAGATTGTCCACCGGGAAGAATCAGGTCAGATAAGCGGCAGGCAGGAGCTGATAATGACCGGCAGTCGCTTCCTTGAGGAAATCGGGAAATTCAGAATAGCTGAATTTGCAAAAACCGGTCAGTCAGCAGACAATTTAAGATTTGATTTCCGGACTGAGCCACAGCCTGTCTTCAACAAAAACTTTGAATTGCTTAGCAGCCGGCTTGTTTCAAATAATCTTGATGGTTACAACACCTTCATAATTTCAGAAAGCCAGTCACAGATCGACAGGCTCAGAGATATTTTTGCAGAGATAAATCCGGAGGTACAGTTCAAACCATTGCTTTTCAATCTTCACGGAGGCTTCACTGATCATGATTTAAAGATCACTGTATATACCGACCATCAGATATTCGACCGTTATCATAAATTCAGGATAAGGGGTTATTTTACAAGGAAGGAGAGTATTTCAGTCAAGGAGCTCACAGGGCTTAATCCGGGGGATTATGTGGTTCATATTGACCATGGTATCGGCAAGTTCGGAGGGCTTGAAAAGATAGAAGTGAATGGCAAAATACAGGAAGCCATCAAGCTTGTTTACAGGGATAATGACATCCTTTACGTTGGCATCCATTCCCTTCACAGGATCTCGAAATACAAGGGAAAAGATGGCGCTGAACCAAAGATCTATAAGCTTGGTTCGGGAGCATGGCAGAAGCTTAAACAGGCTACAAAAAGCAAGGTTAAGGATATAGCCAAAGACCTTATAAAGCTTTATGCAAAAAGGATGGCATCGGAAGGGAATTCTTTCTCGCCCGATTCATATCTCCAGCGCGAGCTTGAAGCTTCATTCATCTATGAAGATACTCCCGATCAGCTGACTGCAACAGTTGCAGTAAAAGAGGATATGGAGAGACCTAATCCGATGGACCGGCTAGTGTGCGGTGATGTCGGATTCGGGAAAACAGAAGTAGCCATCAGGGCTGCTTTTAAAGCGGCTGCCGACAGCAAACAGACTGCAGTACTTGTACCCACGACTATCCTTGCACTGCAGCATTATAAGACTTTCACAGCAAGACTTAAAGGATTTCCATGCAATATTGAATACCTGAGCAGGCACAAAAAGCCTGCTGAACAAAAGAGGATCATTGCAGAACTTGCCGAAGGGAAGATTGACATAATTATCGGTACGCATAAGCTTGCCGGAAAGGAAATTAAGTTCAAAGACCTGGGATTGCTTATAATTGATGAGGAACAAAGATTTGGCGTATCTGTTAAAGAAAAACTGAAAACCCTTAAAGCAAACGTGGATACTCTTACACTTACGGCCACCCCCATTCCACGGACATTACAATTTTCGCTTATGGGAGCCCGCGATCTTTCAATAATAAATACGCCTCCGCCGAACAGGATGCCGATTGTTACGGAATTGCATGGATTCAATGAAGAGATAATAAAAGAAGGTATTGAATATGAAGTATCAAGGGGAGGCCAGGTTTTCATAATTCATAACAGGGTCGAGAATATAAAGGAGATACAGAACAAAATTCACCGGATCTGTCCCAATGTTAAAACTGCTGTGGTACATGGTAAAATGGACGGACAGACTATTGAAAATGTAATGTTCGATTTTATCCAGGGCGACTATGATGTACTTGTTGCAACAACTATAATCGAATCTGGACTGGACATTCCGAATGCGAACACTATCTTCATAAATGATGCCCAGCATTTCGGACTGTCAGAGCTTCATCAGCTGAGAGGAAGGGTCGGACGGTCAAATAAGAAAGCATTTTGTTACCTCCTTGCTCCTCCCCTTTCCAATCTGACACATGATGCCCGAC
Organism: uncultured Rikenellaceae bacterium; assembly: GCA_964637415.1. Lineage (GTDB taxonomy): Bacteria > Bacteroidota > Bacteroidia > Bacteroidales > VadinHA17 > LD21. Next base: position 601 of record CAZWUB010000292.1, on the reverse strand, counting down.
GGCGGCTTAAGGCAATTGAGGAATATTCGGAACTCGGCAGCGGATTTAATATTGCAATGCAGGATCTTGATATAAGAGGCTCAGGAAACCTCCTTGGCGGAGAACAAAGCGGATTTATTGCCGATGTCGGATTTGAGACTTACCAGCGGATACTTAATGAGGCACTACATGAATTACGGGAAAGTGAGCCGGCAGTACAAAATGAGGAAGATACCGCTGAACCCATCCGGTCTGAAAAAGAAAGACCTAAAGCTTATGTCCCGGATTTTCAAATTGATACCGACCTGGAAATCATGTTCCCCGATGAATACATCTCAAACATCTCTGAAAGGATCAGGCTATATAAGGAACTTAATGAGATTGAGAATGAAGAGTCACTGGAATTATTCGGAAAGAATCTTACCGACCGCTTTGGTTCGCTACCCTACCCTGCGTCAGCCCTGCTTGATATAGTCAGGATTAAATGGAAGGCCGTAAAGCTCGGTATGGAAAAGATCCTTCTTAAAAACGACCTGCTGATTGCAAATTTCATTTCTGATCCCGATTCCCTGTTTTACAAAAGTCAGCTTTTTGTTTCCGTAATGAACTATGTGAACCGCTT
>CAZWUB010000291.1:0-2891 GCA_964637415.1 uncultured Rikenellaceae bacterium | reverse complement strand
ATAAAAGCCAGTAGTAAAGTTGTTTTTTTCATTATCAAGTTGTTTTTGTTATAAAATTCTGCTTTGTTTCCTCAAAATCCTTGCCGTTATTTTATCCGGAAATTATGGCAGATTTCTGCCTGAGTTCCTTATATTTTAACTTTAACGAAAAGTTTTATCCTGAATTGTATAGTCATTAATAAAGATGCATTAAAGTCTTATATTTGTAAACAGCGACAACACCCTGATTGTTTATGAGAAGACGATCAAACCTGTATGATTATAAGGGCGGGCATTACGTTGAACTGCTCCGGGGAGGACAACCTTTCTTTACGGCTGTTGAAAAAATTATCGATGAAGCAAAGCACTTTATTCATTTCCAGACATATATACTTGACGAAGATGAGACCGGGATCCGCATAGCCAATGCTCTCATCAGGGCTGCAAAAAGAGGCGTACGCACATACCTTCTTCTTGATGCCTACGGAACAAAATACCTTTCAAAAGAATTTGTCGACAGCATCGAGAATTCCGGAATACTTTTCAGGTTCTTCTCACCCACATTTATATCAAGAGGATTTCAGCTCAGCCTCAGGCTGCATTCAAAAGTAGTAATGGTTGATGGTGTAGTTGGCGTTATAGGGGGAATGAATTTCGCCAACCGCTATCATGGCTCTCCGGATAAAAAAGAGTGGCTCGATTTTGCAGTCCTTTTCAAAGGTCCTGAATGTGTCCATACTCTTTCAATACTTAAAAAACTATGGAACAAAACATTCATTCCAAAAGAGGAGAGGTCACATGAAATAATACATAACCATACATTTTACAGGGAGGATGTAAAATTGAAAGTCCTTCTGAACCATTGGTACAGGAATAAAAATGAGATCTCGAAAAGTTACCGGTCGATGTTCAAAATGGCCCGGTCGAAGATGATAATTTTCAACAGTTATTTCCTGCCCGGGAGAAATGAACGCAGACTTCTTAAAAATGCAGGCCTGCGCGGCGTGGACATTTCAGTTGTATTCTCGGCCGAATCGGATGCCCCCATGTTCAAGAGAGCAACAGAGTTCCTTTATGATTTCATCCTCAGGAACAATATCAGGATTTATGAATATCTGCCGGCCAATCTTCATGCCAAAGTGGCAACAGTCGACGGTAAATGGAGCACTATCGGCAGTTATAACCTGAACCACCTGAGCGATTATGCAAGTGTCGAGATCAATGCGGGTATTCTTGATGAAAAGTTTACACAGCAATTTGATGAAGTTCTGACAGAGATAATCAGAAACGATTGCAGACAGGTTACACTTGAGGAATTTAACCGCAGGCGGACATGGTTTACAAAGGTCAACGGCTGGCTCTCATATCAGACCTTAAGACTCCTGATGAGAATTATGTATCAGCTTACATCAAAGAAAAAAGGGCAACACACGATAAATTAATTGCAGAATGAAAGCAAATCTTTTCAACATAGCGAACTTTAAAGTCGACGGTGGTGCGATGTTCGGAGTCGTACCCAAAGCTCTCTGGTCACGCGTTTACAGTTCCGATGAGAATAACCTTATTGTCCTTACTCTCCGGTCGCTTATAGTTGAGACCGATGGTCATGTGATACTAGTTGATACAGGCTGGGGCGATAAGCAGGATGATAAGTTTTTCAGACATGTGCATCTTCACGACGGGGAAGGGCTGATTGAGGGTCTGGCTGTAAGGGGATATGCTCCGCAGGATATTACTGATGTGGTGCTTACTCATCTTCATGCAGATCATTGCGGAGGGTGTGTCAGAAAAAAATCTGAAGGGACCGGTTATGAACTGGTATTCCCCGAAGCAACATATCATGTAAGCAGAGCACAGTGGGAATGGGCTGTAAAAAATAATCCAAGAGAAGAAGATGCCTTTCTTGAAGAAAACTTTCTTCCAATATATGAAAGCGGAAGGCTTAATCTTGTTGATGAAGACGGGGAGCTTTTTAAAGGATTTTCATTAAGGACTTGCTACGGACATACACCCGGACTGATGATCCCGGTCTTAAATTATAAAGGAAAAACTCTTATCTATACCGGAGATCTGATTCCGACATTAGCTCATCTGCCCCTGATATGGAACATGAGCTATGATATAGAATCGCTTAAGACGATTGATGAGAAGAAAAAGATCCTTGAGGAGGCTCTGGAGAACAATTACATTCTTGTTTTCCAGCACGATCAGCATGTTGAATGCTGTGACCTTCAGATGACACCAAAGGGGATAAGAGCAAAAAACAAATTTAAGTTTGCGGAATTATGACACGATTCATTTTTGAAAAACCTTTTCAGATCGAAAGGGACATAACAGAATACAAGCTGCTCACAAAAAAATTTGTGACAACAATTGAAGCCGGAGGGAGAAAAATCCTTAAAGTCGATCCCGCCGGTCTCGAACTTCTTGCCAGAACTGCGATTTCTGATCTCTCTTTTTTCCTGAGGACATCACATACTCAAATGCTGAGGAAAATAATTGATGATCCTGAAGCTACAGATAACGACCGTTTTGTGGCATATACAATGCTCCGTAATTCGGTCATTTCCGCTGAAGGTCAGCTTCCCTGGTGTCAGGATACGGGTACTGCAATAGTTATCGGCAAAAAGGGCGAACAGGTCTGGACAGGTGCAAATGATGCGCTTCACCTTTCAAAAGGTATCTATGAGGCATACCAGGAAAAAAACCTGAGATATTCCCAGATTATTCCTTTCACAATGTTTGATGAAAAGAATTCATGTACCAATTTGCCTGCCCAGATTGATATTTATTCAACGGAAGGAACTTCCTATGAATTCCTTTTTATAACAAAGGGAGGCGGTTCAGCCAACAAAACATTTCTGTATCAGCAGACCAAATCGCTTCTAAATGAAGAATCGCTTACAAGATTC
>CAZWUB010000290.1:0-2893 GCA_964637415.1 uncultured Rikenellaceae bacterium | reverse complement strand
GGACCGCCACAAGAGTTGACCTTGTTTTTGGTTCTAACTCTGTTCTCCGGTCATACGCTGAGCTTTATGCACAGGATGACAATAAAGAAAAATTTGTAAAAGACTTTGTAAAGGCCTGGGTAAAAGTGATGGATGCAGACCGTTACGATCTGAAAAAATAATCCGGTTGCAGAACGTCATTTTAGATAAGTAAGATATTGCCTCGGCGGGATTGCTGACATAAGGTGGATTACATCAGATGCAAATGATTCCATTTGATCCTGAGTAGATTTAGTATAATTATTATACTTTTATACATGAACAAAGAGAACTATGACGGATCAGAAGGGACTTATTATCAGGAAACTCATTCATCTTTTTACAGGTGTGAGTATTTTGATAATCAGCTATATTGTAGAAAAGAATGTTCTGTTGTACCTGATCCTCGCTGGTACAATTTTCTCTTTCCTGACTTTCAATTATGAAAAATTCAGTCTCTTACACAAAACTACAGATGCTAGTTTGGGGACCATTTATTATCCCGCCGGTATATTATCATCTTATTTGATTCTATATAATTTGCCCTTGTATTATTTTCAGTCATCTTTGATGGTGCTTTCCATTTCAGATACCCTGGCAAATTTTGCAGGTCAGATTCAGAAGGGTAATGGTTGGATTCGTACCTTTCATGACAGAAAGAGTATTTACGGAATTGCAGCATACTCCTTTTCTGCCTGTTTGATCCTCTTTCTTTTTTTGCCCGATTTACCCGGATTAAACATCCTGTATATCCTTTTTGCTGTATTATGGGCAATTGTTCTTGAAACTGCATCAATGCGTGGTTCTGATAATTTCACTATTCCGGCCGGGCTGGCTTTGTTTTTCTTACTAACTTATCATCAGGAGGTTGATTACTTATATTTGTCCGCAATTCTTTTTGCTTTGGCACCGGCGTGTTTTTTATTATTTAAATTTAATATTCTTACCCGCCGTGGTAGCTTTGTTGCCTTTTTACTGGGTTTTTATCTGGCAGGCATTGCAGGTTGGACCTGGATGATAACCGTTTTGCTCTTCTTTCTGAGCTCTGCAGCTTTTACAAAATTACATCATGCAATAAAAGGAAAGGGAAATAAATCAATAGCCCGCAATGCCTGGCAGGTTATAGCTAATATAGTATGGGCAGTGACCGGCTCAATATTATTTCTGTTTACCCAAAATGAAATATTTATATTATTCTTTATTGCTTTCGTGGCTGCTGTGACCGCTGATACCTGGGCCAGTGAGATTGGTCCTTTGCTTAATAAAAGATGCTTTTCATTGTCGACAATGAGAATGGTGCCGGCTGGTACAAATGGCGGTATTTCTATTTTTGGTAGTCTGGCCGCCTTGGCTGGTGCAACTCTTATATCTTCATTATCATACTATGTCTTTTTTGGCTCCTGGAATTGGGATATCATAGCAATTCTTATCTGCTCTGCTTTTCTAGCCTGCTTTGCGGATTCCCTGCTTGGTAGTTTTGTCGAAGGCAAAATGCTTCGGATGAATTATTTCAGGAAACGAAATACAACAGAATCCATTACTCCCAATGATCTGGTTAATATGATTGGCTCTCTTACCACTTTTGTTTTCTTCCTTTTGCTCTCCTGGGCTTTCTGATGCGCTTAAATCATTGTCAGCTATTATAAAAATATATATAAGAGGAACCCTAAAATAAGCAAAACCGAAAATGCCAGATGAATAAGCACTGTTAGTTTAGCGCCATGCTTTATCAGGTCAGGATTGTTATGATTTTTAAATATAATACCTGCAGCTTTAGGAAAAATAAAAATGTAAGGGATAAGTGCAAAGAGGAAAAGCCATGAATTACCCGGGAAAAAGATGAACAATAAAATTACATTTATTATTATTCCTGCCTGAAAAAGAAGATAAAGTACAGATGTAAACCTGGTACCCATACGTGATGCTACTCCGTGTTTACCACCTGCACGATCTGCATCCAGATCAATCATCTGGCCTGCCAGTAATATTGTTGAAGTGCTGAGTCCTGTGGCAGGCATCAGTAACCAGACAAAAGGATGCAATCCCAGGTTTTGACTCACTGTAGCCATCAGTATAGCCATGGGACCAAAAGCGAACCAGACCGATATTTCACCCCAACCCCTGTAAGCCAGCTTAAAAGGTGGTGCAGTATAGTATTTGCTGAAAAAGGCTGACAGCAAATATAGTCCCCACAGATAAGGCCATAACATTTTATCTATAAGTGGCATTAATGCTATTGTTCCGGCAAGTGCCACGATCAATCCGATGCGGGCAAGAAGGAACATTTTCCCCATAAGTTCAGGATTGTCCAGTAATACTCCTGAACCTCCGCTGGATTCATTGCGGTGTACATTCACCTTATCAGTTCCCTGTATGGTATCAAAAATGTCGTTATAAACATTCGTAGCTACATGCAAACCGATACCGGTAAGCAATACTATCAGAAAATTAAGAACCTCCAGTCTGCCGTTAAGATGTACTGCCAGCAGGGTCCCTAATATTATCGGAGCAATAATGGAACTCAGAAAATGTACCCTGATCATTTTCCCAATTCCCGGCTTCTTTTTCTTAGACTGATCCATTCTTTCAGTATTTATTTATAAATTTAGCATAAAAAATACAATATATAATAAAGATAACAGGGCGGAAATATATATTATTTTTCGGGGGTAAGAATTTTAGTAATATCAGGAAAGTCAAGCCTGTTTGAGCCTGTAAACACCTTAGCAATGAGCCATATAGTTACTTGTGAATATTTTATCTCTTATCTATGTATAAAGAAAATTCTGACGAACAGGGAATCCTGAATGATAAAAAGATAACTATCGGAACTGTAAAGGAATTATGGTCTAAAACCTACAATACAGAAGGGAAA
>CAZWUB010000289.1:0-2907 GCA_964637415.1 uncultured Rikenellaceae bacterium | reverse complement strand
TGCAATCGTTTCGGATTTCAACAGGGAATTTTCGGGAACCAGCCTCACAGGCAAATTGCTTGTTCAGCCTGAAGTCAGAATGTTCTATAATCCCGGACTTAAGAGTCATTTTATGTTTGTACCGGGGGTAATTACCCTGATACTTATTCTTATATGTGCTTTAATGACATCCATAACAATTACCCGCGAAAAGGAATTCGGGACAATGGAGGTTCTTCTTGTTTCACCTCTCAGACCTTCACAGATCATTATCGGAAAAGTCATGCCATATTTCATTCTTTCATTCTTTAATGTGATCGTGATACTTCTGCTTTCATGGCTTGCATTTGATCTTTCGGTCAGAGGCAGTCTTGCTCTTCTTCTTGCCGAGAGCATGTTGTATATACTCATGAGCCTTTCACTGGGGATACTCATTTCCACCATATCCAAAACGATGCAGCAGGCAATTTTCATCTCACTTATCGGACTGATGCTCCCTACAATCCTCTTATCAGGATTCATTTTCCCGATTGAAAACATGCCAAAGATCTATGATGTGGTTTCATCAATCCTGCCTCCAAGATATTTCATAGTAATAATCAAGAATATAATGATAAAGGGTACCGGATTTCTTTACGTCTGGAAAGAGACACTGATCCTGGCTGTTATGACCGCGATATTTATGGGGCTTAGCATAAGGAACTTTAAAATCAGACTGCAATGATAAACAAAGGGGTCACACGATTCAGAAGCAGGATTAAATTATGGATAATATTCTGACATGAGGACAATATTATATCTGATAAGGAAAGAATTCATACAGATCTTCCGTGACAGGTTTATCGGCAAAGCGATATTTGCCGTTCCGCTGGTCCAGATGCTCATACTGGTGCCGGCTGTTACATTTGAGATCAAAAATATAAATCTTTGCATCATTGACAGGGATATGACCCCCGATTCCCGGAAGCTTATCAGCCAGCTTGAAGGCTCTACATTCTTCAGGATCAAACGATCAACATTTTCAGAACAGGAAGCTAACAGCCTGCTATACAGCAACAAGTGCGATATGGTCCTTCAGATCCCCTCAGGATTCGGAAAGGAGACAGGAAACGGGAAACCCGCCGGGATCCTTGCATCGGTAAATGCAATTAATGCAACAACAGCTCAGCTTTCATGGGCTTATCTTAATGGTATCATCCGCGATTACAATATGAATATTCTCATTGAAAATGCCGGTGGCATAACTGCTGCAGGAATAATCCCACAGATAACAATTACGAACCGGTACTGGTACAATGAGATGCTCAATTATAAGTTTTATATGCTGCCCGGAATCCTTGCAATACTTGTCACAGCAATCGGCTTTCTTCTGGCAGGGCTGAATCTTGTAAAGGAGAAGGAGATGGGAACAATAGAACAGATAAATGTAACACCGATAAAAAAGCACGAGTTCATAATTGCCAAAATGGTCCCTTTTATAATAATCGGACTGGCTGACCTGGCTATCGGTCTTATTGTCGGTATGCTCATTTTTCACATACCCTTTGAGGGAAGCGCAGGACTTTTCTTTCTCTGTGCAGCCATCTTCCTTGTAAGTGTGCTTGGGCTGGCACTTCTGATTTCAACTTTCTCCTCAACCCAGCAACAGTTTATGTTCGTCGCATTCTTTTTTATGATAGTGTTCATACTTATGAGCGGAATATTCACCCCTTTTGAAAGTATGCCGGTATGGGCTCAGAAATTCGATCTGATAAATCCGATGGCTTACCTGATCCGTATTAACCGAATGATCATGCTTAAAGGATCAACCTTTAATGATATAAGCAGGGATGTCTGGTCTCTTGTAGGCATAGCAATACTATTCACAGCCTTTGCAGTGAGAAAATACCGGAAAACAGCATGAAATGTATCAGGTAGTTCCGGTAAAAAAAGAAATCATTTAACAAGTACAGTTGCTGTAACGGGCCAGTGATCAGAAATGAAAATACCCTGGTCCTTTTTGATTATGGTCCTGTGATCATGAGCTCTCATCCCATCCCTTACAAAAACATAGTCAATTCTCCCTGATCCCGGTTTATCTGAAAAGCCGTTGAATGTATAGACAGGCCCGTCAGGGGTTTCTTCAGAGATATCATATGTATCTCTCAGGAGAGGTACACTTTCAAAAGGCCCTGTAAGTATTGAGTATCCTTCACTGGTGGGAAGCATGTTCAGATCGCCCGTTATTATCATCGGGAAATCAGCGGCTATGCTGTCGGCCATGGTGAGAAGGAGAAGTGAACTTTTCTTTCTTGCTGAATCCGAATCATGTGCAAAATGTGTATTAAAGAAATAGAAATGAAGGTCACTGTTTTTATCTGCCAGTTCAACCCAGGTCACTATACGGGGCAATCCGGCGCCCCATGCCATTGAACCGGCGATCTCAGGCGTTTCCGAAAGCCAGAAGGTTTTTGTCCTTATCATTTCAAATCTTTCCTTCCTGAAAAATACCGGGTTCATCTCACCTGCTTTAAGCCCGTCGGTTCTCCCTACTGCCACCGAATGATAATCTTCAAGAGCTGAATCAAGTACATGATATTGCTGATAGAGAACCTCCTGCATACCTATAAGATCAGGCTTTTCATTGTTAAGGAATTCACAGACTATCGGTATTCTGTTTGGCCAGGCATTTTCATTATCGCGTGGATTATCATAGCGTATGTTAAATGTCATTACCCTTATCGGCTCCGTATCAGTATCACGTGAGCAACCTGTTATCAGGAACTGAAATATTGCAACCGAAATAAAAAAACTCCTCGTCATTATTTTAAAATTTGGTATAAAGATAACTATCCTTAAAGAAATTCCGGGCTTTTGCCTCATGAATATAAACTGCGATGTCCTACTGCAATTATTTTTATATTTGTTACGAATAATTTCTTCTGATGT
>CAZWUB010000288.1:0-2922 GCA_964637415.1 uncultured Rikenellaceae bacterium | reverse complement strand
TCAAACAGATGAGGTATCCTTATTGTACGTCCGTTTACACTTTTATGACTATGGATCGACATAAGCAGTTTGCCCTCAAATGTCCGGAATAACATGCCATGGCCAAAGTTTGGCGGAGTGATTGGTTCCATTTCCTGAACCCATGGACCATCCAATGTTCCACTTTCCGAATAAGCCACCCCCTGCACATAATCACTGAAAACCCAGCTTGTCCAGATCATTCCCAGCTTGCCTGTCTGAGTAAGGAAGAGATAAGGGCCATCGGTTACCTTATTGGGAATAATACGGCCGTATTGGTCTTTCGCCTTGCTCCACGGCGAATCATAAGCAAAAAATAATAGTTTTCGTTCCCCGGTCGTACCGCTTAAATCCGGTTTTAGCTCAATTTTTTCCATTGTGCCGTTCCAGTTTTGAAGCCATTCGTGGCAGTAAATCATGTATGGTTTTCCATCGGTATCCACCCAGAATGTTCCGTCAAGTGTTGGTTTCTCTGGAGGAAGATAGACCGAATCCTGCATAGGAACATATGGGCCATCCGGATGATCGCTCACCAGCACATGGCTCGAGCGCCTGTTTATTACATTACCTTTTACTGTCTCAATAATCTTACTACGGTTAGTGAATGTGGCAAAATAATAGTATTTGCCTTTGTACTGATGTAATTCAGCTGCCCAGATCATCGGTTGAGGACCCATCCACGATTCGGGATCAGTCTTTGTTACCACGTAAGGCCCGGTCCATCTGCTGAGGTCTTTACTTTTCCATAGCAGTCCGCCAGTACCTGTCATATAGTAGGTCGCGGTACTTTTGTCGGCAAGAATGCAAGGGTCGCTTAAGCGGATGGAATCCAGAGGGATATTTTCTTTTATTACCGGCTTCCAACCCTGGGCAAAGATTGATGCAAAGTTAAGAGCCATTAGTAAAGTAACCAGAAGCCCCAAATTTAATATATATTGTTTGCTCATCGGGTTTATCCTTTTAGTTATTCAATAGTCAGCTCTGTTGTGTCAAGAAGCGGCGATGATAGTTTTAATGTCATTGATTTTCCGGCGGCTTCTTTTTTTACATAAATCAATAATCTGCCATTAATGCAGCGTTGCTTGTTATCCTGATAATTTTCTGCAACATTTGTTGAAGCATTTTCAATTCCAGGCAAAGTCCCTCCTGTTATTTCACAGGTGATTTCATTGTCAGCCAGGATGGAATGATTTCCATTTGCATCCAGAATTTGCACCTTAACCTGCCGTAAAAGCTCATTATCTGTAGGTTTAAGGACTTCTGCGTCAATTTTTGCCGGCATTGTATTCGTTCTAATTTTGTGAGATGCAGCTTCTGTACCGTTATTGTATGCAACTACTTTGAGTTCGCCGGGTTCGTAATTTACGATCCATGCGATTATTCCTGTTTCAGGATCATATTGTTTACGTTCACCAACTGTTTTCCCGTTAAGCTGCAATTCTGCCTCGCTGCAATTCGTGTAACAAACTACCTGGACCCTGGCATTCTTATCGTAATTCCAGATTGGTGGTGCATCAGACGATAATCTGTTTCCCCGGGGTGAACCACTCCTTTCTGCCAGTCTGTATGTTCCAATGTAAGCCATTGGCTCTTTACTCCACAAAGCTTTGCGGAAATAACCTCTGGGTTTGATATTACCGGCCAGATCAAGCAATCCCGAAACAAAGCCGCGGGCTGGCCATGGACCTGCTTCACCCAGATAATCAATACCTGTCCATAGGAATTGTCCGAAAATAAATTCTTTGTCTTTGACTGCATACCATGCTGCTAAGTCATGCCTGTTCTCACTCCCGTACAGTATCCTTTCCGGATACAGCTTATGGTCACTGTCATATTTGTTTTCGGTGTAATTATAGCCGACAAGGTCAAGTACGAAAGGATAATCGGTATAGTTTGACATCACTGCACCTGCCAGGGCTGCAGTGACAGGCCTGGAATTATCGGCTTCTTTTACAGCTGCTACGAGTTCTCTGGCAATCTGGCCAAGGGTTTCTGCTCTCGGATGGTCTTCCAGAAATTTCCTTACAGACTGCTGACTGATACCTTCATCGGCCAGTACCGGATGTGTATAGGGATCATTCGGGTAGTCCACTTCGTTGCCGATACTCCACATGATTATGGATGGATGCTTGCGGTGTTGCAGGATCTGATCCTGTAAATCCCGTGTGCTCCATTCTCTGAAATACTGTGAAGTACCCTGGTGTCCGGGAATGCCTCTGTTCCAGCCTTTGATCCACTTGTTTTTTGGATATTCCCATTCATCGAATGCTTCATCCATTACAACAAATCCAAGTTCATCGCATAATTCGTACAAATACGGAGCCTGCGGATTATGGCTTGTCCGGATCCCGTTGACCCCGAGACTTTTTAAAGTTTCAAGCCTTGTCCGCCATACCGATTTGGTAGCTGCGGCACCCAGCACACCTGCATCATGATGAATGCAAACACCTTTCACCTTGGTGTTCACTCCATTTAGATAAAAGCCTTTATCCGGATTAAATTCAATTTTCCGGATCCCGGCTTTGCAACTGCTTTCGTCAATAAGCTTATTCCCTTTATATACAGAAGTTATCAGCGAGTATAAATAAGGTGAATCGATGCTCCATAATGCCGGAGACCTTAGTTTCATGATCTGGCTGAATTCAGTAAGCTTTTTGGCATCAGCCGTTCCGCTTTTTGAGGTGGATGCAACTTTATGTCCATCAGCATCGAATAATTCGTGGACTACTTTTATCGATGAAGATTCAATGGCGTTTTTGATAGTGGTAGTTATTGTAATTTCAGCCACATTGTTCTCTATTTCTGCCTGGTATGCCACGCCCCAGAGATTGATATGGATCGGGTTGGCATATATAAGGTAAACATCACGATAGATCCCTGAGCCCGTGTACCAGCGAGAATCTG
>CAZWUB010000287.1:0-2939 GCA_964637415.1 uncultured Rikenellaceae bacterium | reverse complement strand
GAGGGCGAAGCAATCCGTTACGTGTATTACACCCGCCCCTCCAAAGCTACCGTCACTTCGAAGCCCTCTGCACCTCCGTCTGTTCCTTCTTCTCCCTTACATATGGAATTGTAAACCAGAAAGTTGATCCTTCTCCTTGTTTTGAAGTTACCCATATATTACCTCCGAGCAAACCGACAAAGGCCTTACAGATTGAAAGCCCGAGACCGGTACCGGCATATTGCCTCGATACCGCACTATCGACCTGGTAGAATCGTTCGAAAATAAGAGCATGGTATTCAGGGGGTATCCCTATTCCGGTATCTTTTACAAAAAACTCGAGGAAGCCGTTTTTAAGCTCATAACCGAAATCAATATTTCCGGTTTTGGTGAACTTGAAAGCATTATTTATAAGGTTTGACAATACCTGTATCAGCCTGGTCTCGTCGGTCAGTATTTCTGATTCGTCATTCTCCAGAGCAATAGTCAGTTTCAGTCCTATATTCTGGGCTTTCACCTTGTAAGCATATTGTTCATTAAGGTCTCTCAGCACATTGTTTATATTCACCCTCCCGATCTTTATCTTGACATGTCCGCTTTCGATCCCTGCAAGGTCAACAATATCGTTTATAATTGATAGCAGCTGGTTTCCGCTCTGGAAAATTATATCGACATACTGGTTCCGTTCACTTTCTGTTATCCCGGATTCATTCAGAAGCGAAGAAAATCCGAGGATGGCATTCATCGGTGTCCGGATCTCATGCGAAACATTATGAAGGAAGGCTGTTTTGAGCCTGTCGCTCTCTTCAGCTTTCTCCTTGGCAGCAATGAGTTCAGCTTCTGCTAACTTTCTGGAAGTCACATCTTCGACCATTCCCAGGAAGAACTGTACCTCATCATTGTTATTCCTGATTATGCTCAGGGTTGTTGAACCCCATATAACTCTTCCGTCGCTTCTGATATATTCTTTCTCTATATGATAGATGGGGATCTCATCTGCAATAAGTCTTAATACCTCAATTTCGTCACGTTCAATATAATCAGGATGGGTGAAGCTTTTAAAAGTGAGTCCCAGTATATCATCCTCGGTATATCCCATCATTTTGCAGAAAGCCGAGTTCGCTCTGATAATGACAAGGTCTTTTCCTGTCATAGCCATACCGAAAGGACTCTCTTCAAAGATTTTTCTGAATTTCTCCTCACTTTCTCTCAGTATCTCTTCAGATTGTTTTCTTTCAGTTATATCCCTGCCGATAGTCTGATAGTAGACCATTCCCTCCATCATTATTTTCCTGGCGCTGATCTCCATCGGGAAGGTTGTCCCGTCTTTCCTCCTATGCTCACCTTCAAAAGTATGATATCCCAGGGTGTCGAGTTTGCTTATCACATTTCCGGATAATTCCCGGCGTCTTTCCGGAATCAGGTCTGTCAGCCTCATCCCTATCAGTTCCTTTTTGTCGAACTGGTATTTTTCGAGAGCCTGGTCGTTTGCTTCAATGATCTCCAGTTCCTTATTGAAAAGCATAATAACATCATTGGCATATTTCAGGATGTAATCAAAATGTCTGACAAGAGCAAGGCGTTCGAGTTCCATTTCATATTTACCCCTGTAGAAGCGCACTCTCTGGTTCCACCACAGCAAGCCTGACAGGAGGGCTGTTATCAGGATAAACAGGAAGGTTATCATGAATATCTGCCTCATCTCCATATTGAGTGTTCCCAATATTTCTTCACGGTCGGTTTTTGTAACAATATACCATGGCAGCTCAGGCACTTTTTTCATGGCTGCCACGACTTTTACACCCCTGTAATCTATCGCATCGGTACTTTCCTGAATTGACTGGAGGGCCATGGCTGCTGCAAGCTTTTCCCCGGTTACCGGTTGTCTGATGATATTTGTGCTGTCGGAATATTTTACCCTCGTGAGGTAGACAACCTCATCCCCTTCCTTTCGTACCAGAAATGCTTCGGATGTTTTGCCTGGTAACGGCCATGTACGTATCAATGGAAAAAGCACATCCTGAGGATCAATTCTCAGGATTACAGCCCCGAATACAGTGCTGTCTTCCTTATGCAATGGAACAATCAGATCCATATGCAAATAGTTCACCTGCCTTGCTTTATGAATGTCTGTTATTTCAACCCTTCCTCTTGCAATTGACAGAGGCAATACCTTCCTGAGTACGTCTCCAACAACTGTATCTGCATCAGGATAAAACGCCTTAACCTTCATATCGACGTCTGTAAAGATTGCTGAAGAATAATCATAATTATCTACAAAAGCCTTCAGTGTTTCCTTAAGATCATGACGTAACTGGCTGTTATCTTGATCATGCAGTAAATCCAAAAACTTTCTTGTTGTAATTATATTCTGACTCATGGAATTACCGTCATTAAGACGCTCACGCCTCCATTGTGTCAGCTGCCTGACTTTCAGATCAGCAATAGCCGACAATTCCTCGGTACTGTCATTAAGCATATGTTCCCTTTGTGCTCTGTAATATAGAAAGCCCACTGCAAGCTCACCTGCTGACAATATTATAAAGAGAATTATAAGAGGCCATGGTTTGGCCGGTTTCTGCTTCTGGGAATTCATTGTACTTATTTATGCTCCGGGAGAAAAACCGAATCCGCTCTTTTATCAATTGCTGTAAAATTAACATTTTCCTCAAAATAATATAAAATTTTTCCTCAACCCTGATTCCGGTATTAAGATTCAAAATATTATCTGACAAGTTTTATCTATCCTGAAGTTCCGCTATCGTCAGAAATAAAACTTTCTTACCTTTGGCTCCCAATCACTGAATAATTTCTTTGTGCAACTTAGTGTATTGATGTCTTGGTAAGGATAACTTTCAATTTCACAGAGTTACACAGAGAAGTCACAGAGCTACACAGAGTTAATAAATTTAATCTCTGTGGATCTCTGTGTATCCTCAGTGTCTCTCTGTGTAAGTTTT
>CAZWUB010000286.1:0-2953 GCA_964637415.1 uncultured Rikenellaceae bacterium | reverse complement strand
ATGGTTTACCTGTAAAACCAAACGACTTACATGATGTAATTCATCACAGATTGGAAGTTTTTGGCAAGTTGATTGATGAACTCATGCAACAAAAAAATCCTGCTGTCCTGAGACTAAAAACCTGGATTAATCAGGATTTAGTTAATGTATGATGTAGAAAATTCATTCATTAGTAAAGACATACCTTTTTAAAAAAAATATTGTTTATGAATTTTGAACATCCTTTAGTATTTTAATACTACCACAGGAAGATATAGTATAAAAATCAAACCGTCCCTTCGCCGTAAGGACAGAAACCAATAGCATGACAAATCAGTGCTGTACACTGGTACTTAAAAAAAGATCTACTATGCTAATTTCTTCAACCGAGACAGTTTAAAAAATAGCCCAGCAGCTAAGCGGGTATAGGCAATAAGCTTGTCACAATTTTTGCACCACACCTTGACAAGGTTCATCTTGAAAAAAATCTCGTGCGTTTACATGGTTCTTGATTCCGGCTCTGGACAGATCCGTGCTAAAGAGACAGTTAAATCTTTCGCCGGTCCCGATAGCTATCGGGATTGCAAAAATTGCGCCCCTGTCTCCGCTGCGCTCCGTCGGGGCAGGCATACCTTCCCTGTCGGACTGACGTCAGCCAGGCAGGCTTGCCACCGGGACAGTTTTTCGGCTAAAGTACCGGGACTGGTGGCCGGATGGCTGCGTCAGGTAACACTTACTGCCCATACCCGCTGGCCGTTGAGCACCATAAAAACACAAAGCTATGAAATTAAGATTGTTAACAATTCTACTTGTAGCTACAACTTGTATTCATGCACAGACAATTAATATGGGTAAGGCAACTTTTAATGACCTATCGAAAAAAAATGCTGAATTGAAAAGATCTTCTGTTTCAATTGAATCTGCCTACAAAAATTTGACCGGAATAATTTCTCTAGGATCGGGCTTCATTGCAACCAAACATGAAGTAAACTACGCCGTCACCAATTTTCACGTTATTAAAAACATACCAAAGGATCATCAAATTTTTATAGGGATGAATGTTGGAATGAAAAAACAATATGTTAAAGCCCAACAAATCTACCTTGATGAGAAACAAGATATTGCTGTAATGAGACTTGGAGAAACCTTCTATTTTATGAAAAATCTTTTACCAGATTCTACATGATTTAATCCTTCACGTCTCGGAGTAAGTATGTTCGAAGAGAGTAAAGAAATAAAGGAAGGTGACGGTGTAATACTTATCGGGTATCCATTGGGTATTGGTTCAGAACTAACTGGTAACCAACCAATGTCTAGAATTGGTATAATCTCCCAAAGTGTAAATAAAACTAATAATACTTTTTTCATTGACGGTCTAGCAAGTCATGGCAATAGTGGGAGTCCTGTTTTTAATGCTGAATCTGGAAAGCTTCTAGTGTTATGTTAATCGTAAATTGACGGATTCAATCTCTTTAATTTCACTCTTGCCTGCTTGTTTGTGAACTGCCAGTTTATTTTACTTTTTTTGTTATTCCGGTTGTTTTCCCATGCCTCTACTTCCTCTTTTATTTTATCCATTGTGGGAATATGCCGGTTTAAACATTGCCCGTTTAGTACATGCAGCTCTATCTCAGCCATATTAAGCCAGCTACCATGTTTCGGTGTATACACAAATTCAAACCTGTCCCATAACCTTTTTGCTTCTTCTGGTTTGAATGTTTCATATAAAGCTGATGCTACATGGGTATTATAATTATCCATCACTAATGTTATTCGCTTTGCCTTGGGATAATGTTCATCAGCAATTCCCTTTATGAACATTGCCCAATCTCTTTTAGTCTTAAATTCCGTAACTTCGACAAAACGTTTCCCTTTAAGTGGTTCATTCGCCATGAATATATTTACAACACCGTGACGTATATACTCATAATCTACCCTTGCTTCCTGACCTGACTTCATTCCAATGGATAGTTGTGCTTCTTCTATTAACTGCTTTGGTGATTCATCCATGCAAATTACCGGATAATCTTTATCATAAGGTCTTTTATAAACATCCAGTACCCGTTCCATATTTGCAACAAACTCACTGCTTTGCTCCGGAGGAATAACCCAGCCTTTTATTTTCCAAGGCTTAAGTTCGTTTTTTTTAAAACGCTTCTCACTGTTACGTGAGAAATACTCTCTACATATTTTAATTCTACCATCTTGTCCGCCAATAATCTCAAGGACCATTTTGAATATCCTTTTGGTGGTTCACTGCAACAGAGAGTTACCAATTTGGCTTCTAAATCTCCATCTGCTTTTCTATTATAAATCCGGCTGGTTGGTCGCCTCTCAAGACTCGAATCAAGGCCTTCTTCAATGAATTTCTTCTTAACCCTGTCTATTGTTCTCATGCCAACCTTAAGAACTTTGCTCACCTGCTCATAGGTCACTTTCTGTGAGTACTTGCCTTCATCACAATTTAATAGAATGTAGGCAGTCCGGAATGTCTGTGAAGTATGTGAACCTTTATTGATTATGCTCATCAGTTCTTCTACTTCGTTTTTTGTCAGTTTAATCTGGTACCTTATCATTTGCATATTTTTCACAAATATACAAATTAATATCAATATTACGTCATATTATATTTAACATAACACTAGAATAAAAATAAGTAACAAAAAAACTAAAGCCTTCTGAATCTTCTTTATATGAGAAACATCAATTTTTGATCTCAGCACCTCAATCATTGTAATCGAATATGTTTAATTAATGATAAAGTACCAATCTAAGCTTCATTATTTGAAGAGTGCTTATCAAATGTAGCATATTTGAGTGAACCACCAAATATTTTTCAATTTAAATTGCCATTTATTTTGAGAAATATACCTAAAATGATTCCCGGGTTTCGATATTTATTTTTCGATCCATTCAGCCACGGATAGAACCGTTCCGTAGCTTTTCAGGGTTGCAAGTGTCGAGGCGTGCACAT
>CAZWUB010000285.1:0-2985 GCA_964637415.1 uncultured Rikenellaceae bacterium | reverse complement strand
TTTTTCTTAATATTGAGTGCCCTAAAAATTCAATGATTTGAATATTTATTTAGCAGTTAAAAACTTATGGCCCCATTCAGAGTAATTTTAATTATATCAACAATCCTGCTTCTCCGGTCAGACCTGCTCAGCCAGGAGATATCAAGTTATAAATTCTCCTTCGGGCCTGCAAAAGAGGTCCCGGGTTATATTAAAGTAAATGCCGCCGACAAATATTCGGTACAGTCGGGATATGGTTTTGATCTCGGGACAATCCCCTTTGCAATTGACAGAGGAGGAAAAAAACCACTGACAAGCGGATTCTGCACCGGCGATAAGCCATTCTTTTTCTCGGTGAACCTTCCGGCAGGAAATTATAATATTAAAATCATCACAGGCGATCTGAAAGAATCGTCTTCCACAACAGTAAAAGCAGAATCAAGAAGGCTGATATTTGAAAATATAATTACCGGACCGGGAAAATCTGAGACAGCGACTGCCACAATTAATATCCGCACACCAAAGATCGGCGAGACGGGTGAAGAGGTAGTTCGTAAACCAAGGGAAATGAATAAGCTGAACTGGGACGAAAAGCTGACTTTAGAATTCACCGGAAAACGGCCTTGCATTTGTGCTCTGGAAATAACAAGGACAATCGATGCGGTTACAGTGTTTCTTGCAGGTAATTCGACTGTTGTCGATCAGGATGATGAGCCCTGGGCATCATGGGGACAAATGTTCCCGCGGTTCCTGACACAGGGGGCGGCTGTATCAAACCATGCCGAATCGGGCTTATCACTTGGAAGCTTCCTCTCATCCAACCGCCTGAAGCAGGTAATGAACATGATGAAATCCGGAGACTATCTCTTTATTGAATTCGGACACAACGATCAGAAAGAAAAGGGACCGGATGACGGCGCTTTCAAATCATACTCTGAAAGGCTGAGGCTCTTCGTAAATGAATTCCGGAAGAAAGGCGGCATTCCGGTAATCGTTTCTCCTGCGAACAGGAGATCATTCGGGGAAGACGGTAAGATAACGAACTCACTTGACGATTACCCGGCAGCTGCGAAAAAAGTCGCGGAGGAACTCGATGTTCCGTTTATTGACCTCAATGCTATGACAAAAACCCTGTATGAAGCATTGGGGCCGGAGAATTCAAAGAAATTATTTGTAATTTACCCGGCAAATACATTTCCGGGCCAGAAAGAAGCCCTTAATGACAATACTCACTTTAATTCTTATGGCGCTTACCAGCTGGCAAAATGTATAATAGAAGGTATTAAAGATAATAAACTGGAGCTTAAGAACTTCCTGGTGAAAGACATACCCTCATTCAATCCGGCAAAACCCGATCCGTTTGAGGAATTCAGCCTGCCATTGAGTCCGCATTCACCGGTAATTATGTTACCCCCAGGATAAACTGCCACCCCCCTTCCCCCCTGAAGGGGGGTTGAAATCCGGCTTGATTAGCGAGCTACCGTAATTATAATTGATTTAAGCCCCCCTTCAGGGGGGTTGGGGGGTAAAATGGGCTAAGCCGGGTTGGGGAGTAAAATGGGCTAAGCCGGATTGGGGAAAGAACATAAAAATAATAAATATGATAAAGAAAATTCTAATTACCTGTTTGTTAATCCTGCAATGTTTTGTAGTACTACCTCAGAAAATCCAATTATCCTGGCCGGAGATCACCCGTACAAACAAACCCTGGTCACGCTGGTGGTGGCCCGGAAGTATTGTTAATCCGGCCGACATTACAAGAAACCTCGAGACTTACAAAGCCGCCGGACTTGGTGGTATGGAAGTTACCTGTATCTATGGCGTGAAAGGCCAGGAGGATAAGTTCATTGATTATCTGTCTCCAAAATGGATGCAGATGTTCACACATGTACTGAAAGAGTCAGAGCGGCTTGATATGGGAACTGACCTTGCAAATGCTTCAGGCTGGCCTTTCGGAGGTCCCTGGGTTGACCCTGAAGATGCCTGCAGAAATATTAATTATAAAACATATACTGTCAGCGGCGGACAAAAGGTATCTGAGAAGATTGAATTCCGTCAAATTCCCGTCGTAAGGCCTGTAGGACAGAAACCGGATATGTCTTCACTTAATTATCCGATCAGTAAGAACAGGAACCTCCAGCTTTATGCAATTGACCAGATAAAATTTGACAAAGCTCTCCCCCTGTATTCAGTGATAGCTTATTCAGATTCAGCTAAGGTTATTAATCTGACGGGAAGGGTAAACAGTGAAAGAGATCTCGAATGGACTGCTCCTCCGGGAAACTGGACAATTTACGCTCTGTTCCAGGGATGGCACGGCAAGCTTGCCGAACGTGCAGGCCCAGGAGGCGAGGGTGATGTGATCGATCATTTCTCAGGCCGGGCAATTGATAATTTCCTCAAACATTTCGATACAGTTTTTAAAGATTATGATCTGAGATCGCTCCGCGGATATTTTAACGATTCTTATGAGGTTGACGATGCTTCGGGTCAGGCAGACTGGACAACAGACTTGTTCAATGAGTTTTATCTCAGGAGAGGTTACAACCTTGCTGAACATCTGCCGGCATTGTTCCAAAAGGATGATCCCGAAAAAAATGCAAGAGTCCTCTCAGATTACCGCCAGACTGTTTCAGACCTCATCCTCGATAAGTTCACAAGACACTGGACTCATTGGGCAAATAAGCAGGCCAAAATAACCCGTAATCAGTCGCATGGGTCTCCCGGTAACATCCTTGATCTGTATGCTGCAAGCGATATCCCCGAGACTGAAGGCAATGATTTAACTAAACTGAAATTTGCTTCTTCCGCGGCCAATGTAACCGGAAAAGAACTGATATCCTGCGAAGCCGGAACATGGCTTAATGAACATTTCATCTCAACACTTTCAGATATTAAGAAAGCTGCTGATTTATTCTTCCTCGGAGGGATTAATCATCTGTTCTATCATGGGACATGCTACTCTCCTCCAGATGAACCATGGCCGGGCTTCCTTTTTTATGCCGC
>CAZWUB010000284.1:0-2987 GCA_964637415.1 uncultured Rikenellaceae bacterium | reverse complement strand
AGAAATACCTTTTCTCTTCTTCATTCCAGATCTTTTTAAAATAAAAAGTGTTTTTCTGGTTATATACATTATAAATATCAGCATCTATAAAAATTGAAAATCTGCGTTTATGGATGATATGTCTGAATGAGAAGTCGAGACGGTGATAATCGTAGTATCTGATATTATTTTTTGTTTCGAAAAATTCTCCGTATGATGTCTCGTGCATATAAATTGTTGCCGGCGCCCCTGACTGGTATACAAAATTAAGACCCAGGCTCGTCTTCTCTTTATAATGGTACTTAAGGGAAATATTGAAATTATGCGGCCTGTCTGCAACAGAGGGTATCCAGATGAGCCCTTCCGGTGAAGGCCATTCCCTTTTTGACCTTGACCATGTATAAGCGGCGCTCCCTGTTACCTTTCCTGTTCTTTTTATTACTCCAGCCTCTATGCCATAAGCCCGAAGACTGATCCTTTCTACCATATCCACGAATGAGGTGTCGAATATGAAGCTTGCACCGGGTTTGAAGTCAAGCATTCCGGATGTTCTTTTAAAATATCCGTCCAGGCTCCAGGTAAGATCATTTTTAATATCTCCGTGGAATCCTGCAGAAAGAACATCGGATGTTTCGGGCCCGATATCTTTATACAGAGGCAGCCAGAGCTGCGATCTCAATCCTGCATTGGAACCTTCTATAGCGTGATCATTCTGGCTCAGTCTGACATAGTTGATTTGGGGCGCGACCGAACTGCCCTGACCGTAAGAAATCCTGAGTCTTGGTTCTGCCGTGAAAAAGCCGGCATTCCTGAGCAGAATTCCTGTTAATCTTAATCCGGCATCTATCTGCAATTTGTTTCCTGCCTTGTAGGTAGAAGAAATGAACATTGATGTCTCATTTACCAAATCGTTTCCACTAAGACTGTTACGGGTTACGATATCATTTCTGCTTATCAAAGAGTAGTTGTTGGAGACAAACGAACGAAACCTGTCGGATATTCCAATTGATACTGATATTCTGTCAAAGTCCCGGCTCACGGTAGCGGAGACTCCTATATTGTTTATTGCGGGGTAAAATGAGTAGAGTGTGCCCGAGGAACTTATTTTCTCTCCAGTGGAATTAACTAAAGATTCCGATTCTGTATAAATCTTTCGTCCGATTGCCAGCCTGTTATAATTAATATTTAAAATCAATTTATATTGATTTCTTACAGCAGGCTCCCATTGAAGGGCATGTATCATGCTGTTCCATCCGGTTTTTATGCCATCGGTGTTTTTCGAAAGAGTATCACCGTATGTTCCGCGTGTATTGCTTTCATCCGTTCCGTTATCATAATTCCCGAAAAAAAGATAGCTGATCCTTCCTGCTTTAACAGATTCATGCGAGAGTTTGACAAAAGAATCATAAAATGAGTATTTATCAGGAGGAAGGAAGTCCCCGACATCATCCGGGATAAGTTTCTTCAGGAGTGGCGCGTAAAGGGAATAATTACTTCTTTTAATGCCCGCGGTAAGGTCGAGATTAGCTTTTTTAAACGGGACCTCAAGGATCACTCCTGAGGATAAAAGCCCCAGTCTCAATTGAGCAGTCAGGGAATCAGTGTGTGGTTTACGGAAATCGATACCGATAACTGAGGATGCTCCTCCTCCGATACCTGAAGGAATATAATCCTTGTACAGTTCGGCGCTTTCAAGGAAGTCAAGGTCAAATGGAGAGACTATGCCCAGCAGGTGACCGGGGAGGAAGAAATAACATCCATTGGCGATTATCACGTTTTGTCCTGCTCCACCCCCTCTTACATAAAAATCAGAAGTCCCTTCTTTCCCAAAAGAGACACCGGGAAGAATCTGTAACATTTTTAGAAGGTCGGGTTCGCTAAATAGCCTGGGTGTTTCACGGATTGCAGCAGGTGTCACAATAAAGTTGCCCAGGCTGGTTCTTTCTATACTTTTTACTGAATCACCAGTAACCCTTACTTCCATCAGCTCGACGGGAGAAATGGTCATTGAAATATTTATAACAGTATCGGAAGTAAGATTGAATTTTATTGTAACGGATTTAAAGCCAAGTAGCCGGGCGCTTATTTCTTTATTCCCCCCGGCTGATGTAAATGAATAATTGCCAAGATTATCAGAGAAGGTCTGTTTTCCGTCTGGTTTAAGGTATAAAGCAGCTCCGGAAACCTGTCTGCCACTTTTATGTTCAAGAATATGTCCGGTGATCTTAAATGTCTGGCCCGGGAGGAATGAAAAGTTACAAATTAATATTGCCGTTAAAAGAAATGCACTTTTCATTAAAAGTCAGTTTTGATGTTGATAATCGATTCAAAACAGTGCAACTAATCACGCCCGGAGCGCCTCGATTGCCTAAAATACCTGATTTCTGTTTAAATTTTCAAAAAATGATTAATAAGCTAATGTTTTACCACAAATTTTAAATTAGATATCTTCTTCCCAAACAGTAAAGCCTGGCTATGAAACTGCGGTTTTTCTCTATTTTATTGAATACAGAAGCCGATAAGGGATATTCAACTTCATATTAAAAGGGAGGGAATGGTAATATGATCCTGAGTTCTGAACTTCTGCAGATAGCAAAAACACCGTTCCCGTCTTTAATATTTCCGTTGAGATAAACCGGTTCTGAAAAAGGATCTTCGCTTACTTTTTCGTATGTATAAAGGTTTTTTTCGAAAAGATAAAAATCCTTTGGAACAGATAACAGCTTAACCCACATTGCAGGGTAAGCAGGTAAAAACAGACAAAATTCTGTTCATAACCGTTATTTTATTAACAATTCAGGATATTGCAAAATACAATATTCAGATTATCAGGGATTAATGAATTACTGATTTATGTGAATCAAAATGTAGTACCCCCGCTCTTATCGTTGAACAATAAGGAGATGAGTAGCTTTGCCCTATGTTTATCAAGCCATTTTTTAAACATAACAGAACTACAGGTGAGCGGTACTGCGTATACAAGTTATGCGAGGGGTATCGGTTAAACG
>CAZWUB010000283.1:0-2992 GCA_964637415.1 uncultured Rikenellaceae bacterium | reverse complement strand
TCCATAGTCATAAAAGTGTAAACGGACGTACAATAAGGATACCTCATCTGTTTGAAGTGGATGATTCGGGTGACAAGCTGGTAGTGAAAGGTCAGGAAAAACCACCACCCTTTGTGATAAGCTCTATAAAAGGCAAATAGTAACTTCATGAATGTCTTGAATAGTATGAAACTTTTGTGCAAGGGAATGTAGAATTTTAGCGGGCAAAATCAATAATATCTAATTTTATGAATTGCCATCTGCCTTATGATATGGTGCATAAGCCGGCCGATTTTTTTGCCAGAACAAATCCCTGCAAATGATTACTAACCTGGAGCCAAAGATTATATTCACTTATAGG
Source organism: uncultured Rikenellaceae bacterium (assembly GCA_964637415.1). Taxonomy (GTDB): domain Bacteria; phylum Bacteroidota; class Bacteroidia; order Bacteroidales; family VadinHA17; genus LD21. The sequence continues at coordinate 2,652 of CAZWUB010000283.1, read as the reverse complement.
ATATCTCAATTATTTCGAAAACAATATCCTCCTTGTCACACTTTAAAGTAACCCTTTCTCCTTTTTTCTTATTTAGTAATACTTTGGCCAGAGGTGATATAAAAGAGATTTTGCCTTTTGAAATATCAGCCTCATCAACGCCTACAATTTTGAATGTTTGCACATTGCCTGACATATTTGCCAGTAGTGTAATTGTCGCTCCGAAGGTAATTTCATCGGGTGGTTCTCCGGTGATCTCGACAATTCTGGCTTCAGCAATTCTTTTGTTAAGTAATTGAAGTTTTGCATTAACATAGTTCACTGCAATTCGTTTCTCATTTTCGTTGGTGCTGTCCAAATTGTCTTTTTCATTGATCAGCATCTGCTTTTCAGCCAACAGCTGGTCCATTCCGACATGGGTAACAAAGTTTGGTACACCCTCCGGCAGATATGCCCGTTGTGGCACTATCGGAACTTCTTCCTGATCGTCTTCTTTGACAAATCCTCTGCTCATGGCTTATGGGTTAGGAACATTAAATTATCTGTTAACAATTAACTTCAGTCAACTACATTCAGTTTTTAAGTAACCTGTTTCTTTATTCGTCCGGTGAATCAGAAATTCAAACATAACACTTGATATTTATTAGCTGATTTCACCGACTGAATGTGGTCAGGAAGTTCTTCTTTTGTATTTACGAAGCAATCTTAATACCCGTAAAATAGATACCGCAAAACCGATCAGAACAAGAGCAAATACCCCTGCTCCTATTTTTGCAATTGCCGGGAATCTCAATTTTACAGTGAAATCCATAGGAAGGTATTTATTCAGGGATGTGTTAGCAACTCCTGTACTATAGAAACTTCTCAGGATAAGCTTTGTGCTTTCAGCATTACTATACAGCATATCCCCGACATGACCGTATTCTGAAAAAATGATCTGTTGCCCGTTTGTCAGGTAAGGCAATAGTTCAGCGGTAGCATATTCTGCCGGGGTTGAAAAATCTATATTTCCGCTAAGCAGCAAGGTTTCAACATCAGATCGACGAAGTGTCCGGAACTCCTCCGGAATAAGATTTACCGGCCATCTCCCATAGCTTAAAGGGCTCCATAACAACATACTCATCGGTGAACCTAATGGCATACCCGAGGCAGGAGCCATATCAGCAGAATAGTTGCGTGTAGAGTCGAAATCGGCGCTGACAGCCTTCGATGCAAGATCACCCCATATCATTAATGACGGAACTACAAAATCATAAGCAATTGACATTAATGCAAGTCCGCTTGCATCTCCTTTTTCAGCTGCCACATAAGCATCAAAAACCATGGCAGCTGTATTGCGATGAAAAAGGAGACTGAAGGTTACCACCTTTACTTTACCCTGATTTATTGGTACAACAAACCACCTTTCAGGCATGTTTTTCAGAACATTTTGCATGGTCTTATATAAATCATGACTTTTGGCGTACATCATAGTGTCATTTGACCAGAGAGAGGCATAGTATCTTAATTGCGCATCAATTACCTGTGGTTCCCATACAAAACGACCCGGAGGATTAACACTAATCATTGCTGATCTGAAAATATATTCCGGATATTTAAGCCCATAGAGATATGCTAAACGGGTGCCATAACTGGCACTCAAAAGATTGATACGTTCATAACCCAGCACTCTGCGCACCGATTCATTATCTTCTATACACTCGACCATTGTATAGCCATAAAGGTCAACACCATGCTCTCTCAAACGACTGCCGGCATTATTCCATGCCTGTCCAATTATTCTCATTGATTCTCCACTCAGAAGATCTTTATTCTTTTTAAATGCTCCTGCCACTTCAGGGCAATCGAGAACTGTTTGACCGTCAACACCCCTGTACCCGACAAGCACAAAGTCATGATCTGAAAGGAAAGTGCCTGCTAGTCCCCAATCCCATTTCAGATTGCTCTGTCCGGGTCCTCCCGTTAATCCGAAGATCGGTTCTGAAGGCTTCCCTGAACTTGAATGAATACGAAGAAAAGGTAAGCTGATTAAACGTGATTCAGGATTAGTTCTGTTCTCCGGAACTGTTATACTTCCGTAATCAGCCAGATATTCATCCGATCCGATCTTAAAAGGTATTGTATTAATAATAAAACTGCCGCTCCCTGAATTTTCAGGAGGAACAGGGTAGTTGTCGTTTTCTTTGTTGCAGCCAGATATGAGAAATAGTACGCCTGTAAAAAAAAAACAAGTTTGGTTTTTTCATTGCCTTTGGCTTATGCTGACCGGCAAAATCTGTAGTAATGAAGACATTTGATGATCAACTTATTATTTGTGACATTTAAACTGATATCAGGCCTTTTTGGCTTCAGATCTGTGAAGAAATGATCCTTCTGATATCAAATATACTAAATAAGTAAACTGGTGGCTCCTGTGTTTCAAAATATGTAATTTTAGCATTTAATACCAAACAGCAATTTTTTTTAATTGAACAAGTAAAAATAACAGCCTTATGAAGTACATCATCTTGTTTTTCTTCCTGTTTTTATGTATGCCCGGCATGGCAAATGGACAAACCAAAAACCTGCCCGAGAATGTGGTGATAACTACCAAAAGGGACAGAACCCGGGTACAGACTAATGAAAATGGGGAATTACTTATAAATGTATCTCCAAAGGATATCAGAAAATTAA
>CAZWUB010000282.1:0-3042 GCA_964637415.1 uncultured Rikenellaceae bacterium | reverse complement strand
ATAATCGGTGAGTGGCACTCAAAGCTCAGAACGGCAAATGCATGTGAATAAACAGATGCTGCTTCATCGGGAAGCCAGTAAGCGCGCTTTGTTACAAAAGGTTTTACATCTTCCGGAAGAGGATCTATCAGCAGCTCATCCATTATATCGATCTGGTAAGTCATTTCCGGGCAAACAAGAACCTTGTTCCCTGTTTCGCGGACCCAGGTAACAATTGCCTCTCTTAATTTTGAATGATCCTCCTCTTTCCTTGAATTGTTGAGTGTGTCGATATTCCTTACCTGTTCTTCAGTATAGCTATCCGGACGGATCAGGTAATATGGAGTCCTTCTTAGTCTTGGAATTACACAGATGTATTTACTAGGTTCCAATCCTTTCTCCTTAAGAAAAATATCTGCTCTGTTTGCGTCCCGCAGATGCATAAAAAAAGTTGCATCCGGCACGAACATCATGTTTCCGGCATCTATACCGTTTTTCCTGAGTACTTCAAGTGAGGCTGTTTCGCGGGTAAAGATAAAGGATGCCTTTTGAAGCAGGTTTTTCAGGTTTTCGTCGATGTTTTGAATTGTTGTACCAAATATGCCAAAAGGTTTACCGGTCGATCTGACCCATGCCTCAAGATTGGCAGAACCTACAACAGATGGTCCTGATCCGTGGATCATGATATCCGCCTTGCTGAAAGCATCTTCAACTTCAGGGCTGCTGACTTTAAAGTCTGAGTCAACATTCCCGTGTACTATTTTCACTGCCGGGAAATTACTGCTAAGCCATTTTTCAACTTCGCTGCCCTGGTTTTTTTTCCAGAGTATAAGTTCAGTTCCGGGCAGAAAGGTCTGAAGTATATTAAGAAGTCCGGGAGTATGAGCAATATCACCGATATTTATATCCTGCCAACCGGAGACTATAAGTATTGTACGCGGAATTTTACTGTTCCTGCACGAGATACTTCCTGTAACTGTTAATCCAAGAGCAGAAATCAGCATTTTATTGACAAGTTCCCTTCTTTTCATCTTCCGGTTATCTCACTTTCAAAAAAATAATCTCCTGAACCTACCTTAAATACTGCATAGTCATTTTCAATCCTCACAAATTGCACATCTGACTTTTTCTTTATTTTTTTACCGCTCTCAATTACATCTTCCTTCTTACCTGCCGGCACAAAAACTGTAGCAGTTGATCCGACCGGAACACTTATATTCATAATGATTTTATCAAATGCTTTCTTCCAGTTAATTCCACCCGTTCCATAAGGCGTAAGATTTGAATATGAAACCTGAGATACATCACCTGCCGGCTGTGGCCGGAAAATGATATGGCTGTATCCGGGATAAGCTTCATCGGTATTCATGCCGGCAAGCTTTCTGTAAAGCCAAACAAGTCCACCTCCAAACATCGGGTGATTGCCTGAACCCGGTTTTTCCCAGTGTTCCCACGATGTTGTTACTCCCTGCTCCAGCCAGTATCCGTATGAAGGCATGGTTCTTTTATTCATTGCTTCATATGCCATCTCATGCAATCCGTTTTCTGTGAGTACCTCAAAAAAGAACTGTGTACCGAAGATCCCGGTATCAAGATTGCCTCCGTTTGCATTGATATCACGCTTGAGAGCTTCTATTACCCTGCCTTTAAGGTCATCCGGGACACCCATTTTTAGTGCAAAAATATTGCCTCCGTATTTTCCGTAAGTACCGGTTACAGGATCAAAGAACTTCTTCATAAAAGCATCCCGCGTTTTTTCTGCTGTCTCTTTATAACTTTCTGCATCCTCTGTTTTACCAATTATACCGGCAACTTTTGAGGTGATATCGGCACAGCGCCAGAGGTAGAAAGTATGTACCAGATCATCAGGCGGCAGTTCATAAGGGGCAACCCATTCTCCAAGATTCATCCATCTGAGTGGTTTACCATCCCTGCCTTTAGCCTGTGAAAACATTATACCTTCATCATCTGTCCATGTGAGCATATATTTTATATACCCTTTCATTGCATCATAACTATCCTTCAGGATATTTGTATCGCCATAATGAAGGTAAAACTCCCATGGCATAATGTTTATAGCAGCCCCCCAGGCTACACCACCACCACAACCCGGCTGCCATGGGGCTCCATTCGGGACATAACCCGTCTCAGGATTTGACGCTCCTATAATATCGTGAATCCATTTATTATAAAATGCCCTCGAATCGAAGTTATGCATAACTGTCACACAGGCAACCTGACCATCGCCGGTATATGCCGATCGTTCTCTGTTAGGACAATCGCTTGCAATTCCCCCATGCATATTATCTGTCTGACTTCGCCACCAGATCCTGTTTATATCTTCAAACATTTTATTTGAACATTCAAACCTGCCTGTAGTTTCTGCATAAGTATATACTGCTTCGGCAGTAATCTGATCTGCTTTCAGTTCTCCGGGCCAGTTTATAATTTCCACTTCCCTGAATACAAACCAGTTGAACCGGGCATGGTATGACTCATCCCCACTGCCATTCATTATATAGGAATTCTCCCCGGATGGAGTCTGGTGCAAATATTTTATTTCAATTTTTCTGCCTGCTTCACCCTTCATACTATTTAAATGTACCCATCCTGATATTTCCTGTCCGAAATCAACTTTGTAATGGCCCTCCCCGAGCTTATCAGTTTTAACAGGACTTATTCTTTCCATAACACGGTCGGGATAAGCCATATGAGCCATAAGTTTACCTTCAGGCGCCTTTTTAACTGATACATTCTCCCAGCGGGTGTCATTGAATCCGGCTTTACTCCAGTCCGGTTGTTCGAGCCTTGCATCATAATGTTCTCCATAATAGACCATATCAATCAATATCGGGCTCCTGAATGCTTTCCATGATTCATCACTTACAATAATTTCCTCACTTCCATCGTCATAGCTTATATGAAGCTGAAGAATAAAACGTGGTGTTCCGTATCCGGCGGTCCAGTATTTGGCAGGATTATAAAATCCGTTACCCAGGATAGCACCCAGTGCATTGGATCCGTTAACCAGCTGATCACTTACATCGTATGCCAGATAAAGGA
>CAZWUB010000281.1:0-3058 GCA_964637415.1 uncultured Rikenellaceae bacterium | reverse complement strand
TTTTCGATTTATCTGTAAGGTAATGGTATGTGAGCAGCTTGCTGAAATAACTGAAAAGTGATGCAATTGTAAGGGTAAGGGGATTGTCTTTCTGATTTGCCGTGAAGTATTGCACTATCATATTGGCTTTCAGTATATTTCTTTCGCCAATTGCCTTCTGCAGTTCAAAGTTGTTATAATCTTTGCTTATCCCTATATTTTTCTCAATGAGCCCGGTTGTAATTACAGGTTTTCCCTTTGGAAGTGTGATTATGAGTTTATTGAGCTCATTGGCGATCTTATGCAGGTCATTCCCAAGGTATTCGGTAAGCATTGCGCTCACACTGGGATCGCCTTTGATTCCCTGTGTCATCAGGAACCTGTCTATCCATCCGGGGATCTGGTAATCCCTTAATCTGTTTGATTCAAAATAAACTCCCTGATTATCCAGGAGCTTAACAAGCTTCGTCCTTTTATCAAGGACCTTATATTTGTAATTGATCACCAGGATGGTCGAAAGGAGGGGCTTTTCAACATAAATAATGAGATCCTCAATTTTCTTTAATACCTGTGCTTCTTTCACAATGACAACCTGGTGGGTGGCCATCATGGGGTACTTCCGGGAGATCTCGATAATATTGCTGACTGTAGTGTCCTCACCGTAAACAACCATCTGATTGAATGATCTCTCCGATTCAGGCAGGATGTTTTGTTCGATGTAATCGGTAATGAGGTCAATATAATAGGGTTCTTCGCCGGCAAGGAAATAGACCGGTTTAAAGATCCTTTTCTTAATATCGGAAATTATTTCTTCGTAGGTGATGTCCATTTCAGAACCTGAGGTGTTTAACCGAAATAGCGTTAGCTTTTATTTCCCGCAGAGCATCCATTCCTATCTGCAGATGTGTTTCAACAAATTTGTTCGTTACCTTTTTGTCGCTGGCCGCTGTTTTTATACCGGCCGAAATCATAGGCTGATCAGAAACCAGGAGCAATGCTCCCGTAGGGATCTCATTTGCAAATCCCACTGTAAATATTGTTGCTGTTTCCATATCGATCGCCATTGCTCTTGTTTTTACAAGGTATTTCCTGAACCTGTCATCATATTCCCACACCCTTCTGTTTGTTGTATAAACTGTGCCTGTCCAGTACTCTTTTTTGAAGCGGATTATTGATGCTGAAATGGCGATCTGAAGCTTGAAAGCCGGTAATGCGGGAACTTCAACAGGCAGGTAATCATTTGATGTACCGTCGCTCCTGATTGCTGCAATCGGAAGAATAAGATCACCCACCTTGTTTTTCTTCTTGAGGCCTCCGCATTTGCCGAGAAAGAGAACGGCATTCGGCGAAACGGCGCTGAGAAGATCCATTGCAGTGGCTGCATTGGGGCTGCCCATACCGAAGTTGATTATTGTGATACCGTCCGCAGATGTGGCGCTGGGCATATTCTTGTCTTTCCCTTCAATCTCAACGTTATTCAGCTTTGCAAACAACTCAACATAATGGATGAAGTTTGTGAGTATAAAGTACTTTCCGAATTCTTCTATCGGTTTACCGGTATATCTTGGAAGCCAGTTATTAACAATCTCGTCTTTGGTCTTCATAAACACAAAACAGAATTAATTATCTCAATATATTTGTGTTCAAATGTACTAAACAAAGTTGAAAGAGCTAAATCTGCCTGAATATTCCTTCCGGATCGTCGAACACGAAGGTGTCAGATTGATCCTTGATACCCAGAGAAGGAAATTTGTAAAGCTCACTCCCGAGGAATGGGTCAGACAGAATTTTGTTCAGTACCTTATCAGGGAAGGCAGTTATCCGCCGGGATTAATCGGGATCGAAATCCCCTTATTATATAATAAGATGAAGAAGAGGGTTGATATTCTGATACACGACCGTAGTGGACAGCCTGTAATGATAGTTGAATGCAAATCGTATGATGTGCCGCTTGATGATCCGGTTTTTGAACAGATAGCGATATATAACATGAAGTTCAATGTACCCTGTCTGGTGGTTACAAACGGTTTGCGTCATTATGCATGCAGGATGAAGGGAGAAGGTGAAAAGCCGGAATACCTGCTTGCTATACCACTCTATGAAGAACTTCTGAATATGGTACAATGATAGATGTGACCTGTGCAATAATAAGAAATGAGGAGAATGAACTGCTGATTGTCAGGAAGGGAGAACAGACTGACCATCCCTTCAAATGGGAATTTCCGGGAGGGAAGGTGAATAAGGGAGAATCGGATGAAGAGTGTATCATCAGGGAAATAAAGGAAGAATTGTTCATGGATATTGTAATCTGCGGCCGCCTGCATCCTGTAACACATGACTATGGTCATAAAAAGATCCGCCTGATTCCCTTTATCTGCGATACCCTTGATGAATTACCCGTACTTGCGGAACATATTGATTTCAGATGGTGTGCTGCTGAGGAACTTGAATCGGTTGACTTTTCGGAAGCAGATATCATGGTGGCGAACCGGTATGTGGAAAGCATTGGCTGCTCACCTGCCAAACCGGAAACTGTATCTGAAAATACCATAGAACCCGAAACTGATAAAGAGCTTCAGAAAATGATCCAGAGCATGATGAGCGCTCAGGAAGCTGACTGGATTGCCTCATCGGCAATTGATAACCCGGTCTTTGTTGCTAAACTTCTCACGTATTCTTATGGTGATGACAGGAAACTGTCGTTCCGTGCTTCCTGGACACTCTCAAGGGTGTTTGATAAAAACCCGGAAATGATACAACCTTACCTGGAGGATATTGTTGAAAAGCTTAATTCTCTGGATAATGAAAGCACACAGCGTTCATTCCTCAGGATCATTTCGCTTGCCGATATCACCCGGATAAGCCTGAAGCACCACGGAATACTTGCCGACCATTGCTTCAAAGCGCTGAATTCAGGCTTTTCGGCAATTGCAATCAAAGCATATTCGATGGAGATCATTTACAGGCTTGCATTAATTTATCCCGAGCTGGCCAATGAACTGTCAGCTTCAATAAGCCTTCTTCAGGGTGAAGGATCAGCAGGGGTTAAGGCAAGGGGAACTATTATTCTTGGAAAACT
>CAZWUB010000280.1:0-3094 GCA_964637415.1 uncultured Rikenellaceae bacterium | reverse complement strand
TAATTTGATAGCTAAATTTATTATGGAAAAGAAGTTCCTGTTATTTCTGACTGTTATTTTTTTCGCGGTTTTATCTTGCAGCAACGCTCAAAAAGCTGATGAGAGAGGTTATATAGTGAAAGTCGGAGATATGGCTCCGGATTTCATGATCAGGGAAGCCGGAGGAAAGTCATATAAACTCTCAGATCTCAGAGGAAAGGTTGTTATGCTTCAATTCACTGCAAGCTGGTGCGGCGTATGCAGAACTGAAATGCCATTTATAGAGAAAGAAATATGGCTGCCGAATAAAGAAAAAGATCTTGTTGTAATAGGAATCGACAGGGATGAACCCCTCGAGACAGTTCTTAAATTCAAAGAAACTATTGGTGTTACATACCCTCTTGCCCTTGATCCCGGTGCTGATATCTTCGGATTATTTGCCCTTAAGGAGGCCGGAGTGACAAGGAATGTGATAATTGACAGGCAGGGAAAGATAATATTTCTTACACGACTTTATGACAGGGAGGAATTTGACCTCATGAAAAAGGCAATTTTTGCAACAATGGCAGCGAAATAAAGCTCCTGTTCTTCCCATTCTGATTAAGAAAGCAGATTTTTAAATATTTTTCTGTAACCTTTTTGAGGTTTAAACGTTTTACTGTAAATAACGATGAAAGTCCAATTCCTAAATTCGTTGAATTAATTAAAAATCCAAATTATGAAAAAATTACTTGTATTAACTTTAGCAACTTTATTGGTTCTGCCGGTTTTCTCCCAGATCAAATTCGGGTTGAAACTGGGCGCCAATACAGCAACTGTGCCGGACTATGATATAAGTACAGGCGCAAATAATATTGAAGCTGTTAAAAATGCACAGTGGGGCATTCAGGCAGGAGCATTTTTAAGGATTGGAATTAAATCTCTTTTTATTCAGCCTGAAATAATGCTGGCATCCAATTCTTATGATTATAATGTTACAACAGTTACAGGTCAGGATCTTCTTCATCAGAAGTTTACCCGGCTTGAAATTCCTGTTCTTCTTGGCGTTAAGCTTGGCCCACTGCATCTGAATCTGGGCCCTTCCGCAGATATACACATAGGATCCCCGGAAGCACTGATCGATGATTCTGATTTTGGTGAATTATACAGAAGCGCCACCTTCGGTTATCAGGCAGGTATCGGAGTGGATTTGTTTGAAAGACTTGTTCTTGATGCCAGATATGGCGGAAGCCTTAGTGAAAGATTCGGCGAGTCGGTGACAATTGGAGAACAGACATTCAATCTGGACAGCCGCCAGCCGTCATTCATATTAAGTTTGGGGATAATGTTCTGAGGAACATGGGAGTTACTAAAAGGGTCGTGCTTCAGGTATGCCCCTTTTTTTTATTTACTAAAAAGCATTTTGGCAGCAACAAGCAGAAGTAAAATCCCGAATATTTTCTTTAGTACCGGCTGAGGCAGGTTGAGAGCTAACTTTGATCCGAAATATGAACCAATCAGGAACGCCACTGCAAGTATAAGGGCAAATTTTAAATTCACCTGTCCTGCTTTCCAGTAATTATATGCAGCTATTATTCCGATGGGAGGGAGCATGACTGCCAGGCTTGTCCCCTGTGCCATCTGCTGGCTGAATCCCAGTATAAACACGAGTGCAGGAACCATTACAACTGCACCACCGATCCCAAGCATCCCGGCCATCACCCCGGTAACCACTCCGATCGCCAGAAGTATAAGTAACATCGAAACAGACATTTTTAAAGGATTTAATTATTATGTGCGTAAAAATATTAATAAATATTAAACAAGTGATGTAAAAATATGATCTGATAAGCAGAGGAAATAATTATGAAATGAAAATGAAGAACTTACACAGAGTTACACAGAGATTCACAGAGATTCACAGAGTCAAATCAGTGTGACCTTCTGTGGAACTTAATTCATTGCTAACTCTACCGGCTCACTTCGAAGAATTACAAAACTGCTCCTTGCTTAATAAGACTGTAAGACCATAGACTGCACGACTGCATGACCTTACGACCGCATGACCCATTTTTTATTTCCAACAATATCCCTAAATTTGCGTTTCCGTTGTAAGCCAATGATAAATAAGACGCTGAAATTCCTGCTTCTGTCTGCCGGACTGATATTTTCGGTCGGATTAATTCTGCTTATAAAAGTATTTTTCGGATTAAATATTGTCCCGCCTGATGAAGAGATAATTCTGTTCATTCCTGAATCGGCTTCTTACAGCCAGGCAATGGATTCGATAAAGGCACATACCCCGATAAAACATCCTGTGGTCTTTGACTGGATTGCCAAACGAAAGAATTATCCTTCAAATGTCAAACCCGGCCGGTATGTCATCAAACAAAAGATGAGCTATGTTGAGGCAATAAATATGTTCCGTTCCGGTGATCAGGCTCCAGTAAATGTAACTTTCAATAATGTCCGTACTCTTTACGACCTAGCGGGTAAAATAGGTGGTCAGATCAGTGCGGATTCAGCCGGAATAATAAACTTTTTATCGGATAGCGTCAATTACTCAGATGATGGCTTCACAAGAGAGAATATCATCTCGGTTTTTATCCCGAATACTTACCAGTTTTTCTGGAACACTGATCCTGAAGAATTGTATTTAAGAATGCTTAGAGAAACCCGCAAATTCTGGAACGATGAACGGAAATCCAAAGCCGAAGCCATTAACCTGACTCCTGCCGAGGTCTCCACGCTTGCATCCATTGTTGACGAAGAGGCTGCAAAGGCAGATGAAAAACCGAGGATAGCCGGAGTTTATCTTAACCGGCTTAAAAGGGGAATCCCGCTCCAGGCTGATCCCACTATCAAGTTTGCACTAAGCGATTTTTCCCTGACAAGGATACTGACAAGACATCTCCGGATTGATTCACCTTACAATACTTACATTAACGGAGGGCTTCCTCCGGGGCCAATTGGATGTCCGACAATCGGAAGTATCGATGCTGTCCTGAATGCTGAAAAACATGATTATCTATATTTTGTTGCAAAAGCCGACTTCTCGGGATATCATCATTTCTCAAGGACTCTCTCGGAGCATAACAGGTATGCAGCAATTTATCAGAGGGAACTGAATAAAAGG
>CAZWUB010000279.1:0-3106 GCA_964637415.1 uncultured Rikenellaceae bacterium | reverse complement strand
GCGGGGGACGAATTTCTTGTGTGAAGCATCTGTAGCCCTGATATAACAGGAAGATCATCCGGATTCGGGCTGCCGGCAGGCACAGCTCCTTCAACCTGAACATATCTGAATCCGTAATATGTAAATCGGGGCTGCCAGCTCTCTTCCCCCGAGCTTCCCGGGATATATGAAAAATAATACGGATATCCTGATGCTTTCTGGGTTATCAGTGAATCAGGACCAATAAGTTCAGCAGGATGCAACCTGATCTCCTTACCCTTCCCTCCCCTCGTTTTCAGACTGATGATACCGGATGCATTCTGCCCGAAATCATAAACATATTTACCCGGAGCCGGATTTGATATTCTTTCAGGCTCAAATGTCTGAAGAATTCTGACAGGATGATCCGTTTCCGGCTTCAGTTCCCCTAAGGGTTCCCTCACCATCAGGGCATTTCCCCACTTGCTGTCATCAAATCCCGGTTCGTTCCATCCGGGCTGGTCCAGGCGTGCATCATAATCTTCCCCGCCAAAAATACTTGAAAAGGTAAGTGGAGAGGGAGAGGTCTTCCAGGATTGATCCGAAGTAATAATCTCCTCAGTGCCATCTGTATACCGCACCCTAACCATCAGCTTTAATTTTGGCGCACCGTAAGCAATTACAAGCTTGTAATACCGCTCCCTGTTTATATTATAAAATCCGTTACCCACTATAGCACCTAATGCATTATTTCCTTTTTTCAACAAATCAGTTACATCATAGGTGTTATAATAACATGTCCTGTCATAATCAGTCCATCCGGGAGAAAGAAAGCGGTCACCTGCCTTATTTCCGTTTATATACAATTCATAATGACCCAGTCCGCTGATAAAGGCAAAAGCTTTATCAATCTTCTTTTCAAGGTAAACCTCATTCCTGAAATATGGGATAACAGTTCTTTTTACTGCAAGATCTCCTTCGATCGGGATGCCCCGGTGAATTCCGGGTACAAGAAGCATTGAATCGGGTATCTCTTCATAACCTATCCATTCAGCTCCGATCCAGTCCGACTCATCAAACAGCCCGGTAATAAAAGATTCTGTCCTGCTCCATCCGGAAGGATTATTGTTATGATCCCATATCCTCACCCTCCAGTAATATTTTTCAGAAGGGCTGAGTTCCTTCCCGGAATATTGAATATTGAAGGATTCATCTGAGCTTACCTTTCCTGAATTCCAAAAGCATTCATTTTCAGAAACCAGATCAGCTTCTTCAGTATCAAGAATTATCTGATAAGCTGTTTGTAAAGCTCCTCTTTCTGAAGATTTAGCTATCCAGCTGAAAACGGGATTTCCATTTGTTCCCGCCGGATTGTAAAGGTTGTTGATTTTGAGTTCTCCTGCTTCAAAGCTGTCTGAGGGTACTTTACCGCAATACTGAAAAAGAAGTACGGTGAGGACTAATAGTATTATTTTTTTCATTTCGGGATTATAAAAATTTTGTACTCTGAACACTTGTCAGGACCCGAAATAAAAATAATAATACCTGGGGATTATCTGATCAAAAAGGAAGATTTCTTCGATTTTTGAATCAAATACCCTGGCAATATCATGTGCAAGCCTGAGAGGAAAAACGTATTATAATACGTATTAAAAGCCGTATTATAATACGTAGATTATTTATAATACTTTTAAGTCCTGATCAAAATTATAAGTCTTACCCTTTTCGGCTACCGGTAAATCCACAACCTTTCCTTTATAGCTTATTTTCAATGGATTACCCAAATTTGAAATGATCTTTGCCTGCTTCAGCTTTCCATCTTCCCAGTCAATATCAACTTCAAATCCTCCCCTTGCCATCAGACCATGAATATATCCCGTCTTCCATGCTGAAGGCAGAGCCGGCAACAGTTCCACCTCACCTGCATGGCTTTGCAGCAGCATTTCTGTGATACCTGCAGTCCCGCCAAAATTACCATCGATCTGGAACGGCGGATGATTATCAAAGAGATTATTCAGAGTTGATCTGGTCAGCAGAGCCAGAACATTTTCATAAGCTTTTTCGCCATCCTTCAGCCGGGCAAAAAAGTTGATTATCCAGGCACGGCTCCAGCCTGTATGTCCTCCGCCATGTGCCAGGCGGTAGTCAATTGTCTTTCTTGCAGCTTCGGGCAGTTCAGGATTCTGCTGCCTGGTGATCTGATTACCAGGATGCAATCCGTACAGATGTGATATATGTCTGTGACCCGGTTCAGCCTCCTCTAATTCTTTCGACCATTCCATAATCCGACCGTCTGAACCAATCCTGACCGGGGTGAGTTTTACCAGTGTTTTTTCCATCCTCTTCCTGAGGTTTTTGTCGGTATCCAGAATAAGAGTGGCCTGAATTGTATTCTGAAGCAGGTCACGTATTATCATGTGATCCATCGTCGGACCCATTACCATGCTTGCCCTGCCTCCTCCGCCCGGTATAAGAAAGCTGTTTTCGGGAGATATGGAAGGCCCCGACACAAGCAATTTTGTTTCCGGATCCGTTACCAGCCAATCCATGCAGAACTCCGAAGCCTCTTTCATTATCGGGTATGATTTTGTCCTCAGATAGTCAACATCACCTCCGAACAAAAAATGATCCCATATATTCTGGCAGCTCCAGGCAATACCCATTGGCCACATTCCATAAACTACAGCACCCATGGGTTCGGTATAGTGCCATACGTCAGTTGTATAATGGGCCACGATCCCTTTCATCCCGTAAACTTCCTTTGCAGTACGCCTTGCATTCGGACGTAAGGCATCAATGAAATCAATGAACGGCTTATGCAGTTCTCCTAGATTCGTGATCTCAGCCGGCCAGTAATTCATCTGGATATTTATATTAATATGATAGTCTGCGCTCCATGGTGGTTTGAGTCCGTCAGCCCAAATACCCTGAAGATTTGCAGGAAGATCACCCGGACGGGAACTGCTTATCAGAAGATACCGGCCAAACTGGTAGTACAGTTCCAGGAGATCTGTATCAATATATCCGTTCTGCATTGCAGTGATCCTTGCATCTGTTGTGAAATAATTACCGTCGCCTGATCCAAGGTCAAGGGAAACACGTTTAAAAAATGACTGATAGTCGGCTATATGGTCTTTCCTGATATCAT
>CAZWUB010000278.1:0-3177 GCA_964637415.1 uncultured Rikenellaceae bacterium | reverse complement strand
CCAGGGATACTCTCTTACTCAGGATGACAGAAGAGCAATGGGATGCCGTTATTTCAGTCAACCTAAAATCGGTATTTAACATGACTAAAGCTTCTTTAATGCTGATGATCAAGCAGATGGGTGGTTCAATAATCAACATGAGCTCTGTGGTAGGAGTATCAGGAAATGCAGGCCAGAGCAATTACTCAGCATCAAAAGCAGGTATAATAGGTTTTACAAAAAGTATTGCAAAAGAGGTAGGTTCAAGAAATATCAGGTGCAATGCAATTGCTCCGGGATTTATTTTAACAGAAATGACCGAAAAATTGCCGGAAAATGTTAAAACCGAATGGGCAAATAAAATTCCCTTAAAACGTGGCGGAACCCCTGATGATGTGGCAAATACAGCTTTATTTCTTGCTTCTGACCTGTCATCTTATATAACCGGACAAATAATTCATGTGTGCGGTGGTATGTTAACATAATTTTTTTATTATTTAATTTTTTTTATTATCTTTACAACTTCGCAGGGTGTCTATCCTTTTAGCACGAGGAAATGCAGCGAGACATATTTATTCCACACTTATTTTAAACAGACACCCTGCTTCTTTTTTTATAGCCCCCCTAAATGATGTATAACACAATATTCTTCCTTATAATCATTATACCTGTAGCAGGCTTTCTTCTGGAACAATACCTTATACATTTAAACACCAGAATGTGGTCAGATAGACTCCCTGAAAAGCTTAAAGGTATCTGTCCGGAAGACGAATATAAAAAATCCCAGATGTATGACAGGGAAAACGTTAAGCTGGCCTTGTGGTCATCGACATTCAACCTTGCTGTCATACTGATAATGATAATTGCGGGAGGATTTTCTCTTGTTGACGGAGTTGCAAGAACTTTCAGTACAAATCTGGTAATTGTGGCACTAATTTTCTTCGCTCTTATCGGACTGGCGTCAGAAGTCATTAATATTCCCTTCACCTGGTATGATACATTTGTAATAGAAAAGAAGTATGGTTTCAATACTATGACAATCAGGACATTTACTACGGACATCCTTAAATCGTGGTTCATTACAGTATTAATCGGAATACCCGTAATGGCTCTCCTGACCTGGTTCTACTATGAAGCCGGATCCAAATTCTGGTTTTATGCCTGGGCTCTGATCACGGCATTCTCGGTTTTTATTAATTTTTTCTATTCCGAGCTTATTGTGCCGCTGTTCAATAAGCAGACTCCTTTGGCTGAAGGTTCGCTAAGGGAGAAGATAGGGACTTTTGCCGCCAGGACAGGTTTTAAGCTCAAAAATATCTATGTAATTGATGGTTCCAGGCGAAGCACGAAAAGCAATGCATATTTTTCGGGATTTGGAAAGAAGAAGAGGATAGTTCTTTATGATACACTTATTAAGGAGTTCTCTGAAGAGGAGATAGTTGCAGTTCTTGCTCACGAAATAGGGCACTATAAAAAGAAACATGTTCTTATAAACCTTGTATTCTCGGTAATGCTTACAGGATTCATGTTATTTCTGTTCTCACTTGTTGTTGATAATCCGAAACTCTCCCAGGCTCTTGGTGCAAAAGAATCAAGCTTTCATCTGGGACTCATAGTTTTCGGTATACTTTATAGCCCGCTTTCTTTACTTATCGGATTAATAACAAATATAATTTCAAGGGAAAATGAATTTGCTGCCGACAGTTTTGTCAGGGAAAACTATAATGCTGTTTTTCTGGGTGATGCGCTTAAAAAGCTGTCGGTAAAGAATCTTTCGAATATGATGCCCCATCCTCTGTATGTCTTTTTTCATTATTCCCATCCGCCTTTACTTCAAAGGTTGGAGAAACTGGAATGATTTTATAAATTTGCAACCTTAATAAGCCTCCTTAGCTCAGCCGGTAGAGCAGCTCATTCGTAATGAGCAGGTCGTGGGTTCGAGTCCCATTGGAGGCTCAGCTTTAACCTGAAACCAATAACTTACTTTAATTAATCATCAGATCATGAAAGAACACATTAATCAAAATGCTTCATCGGGTGCAGTATATGGCCTGGGACTGATCGGAGCGGCTATTTATTTCATTTCAACAGCCACAAGCTTCTGGATGGGAGTACTGGGATTCCTTAAAGCCATTGTATGGCCGGCTTTCCTTGTCTTCCAGGCATTCAAAGAGCTGGCACCTCCGGCCTGATCCGATAAAAATCAGCCTTACCAGAATAACAGAATAATAAAGGGAGGCTCAGTGAAGTCTCCCTTAAAATTTATTCGGTTATTTTCTTTATTTGCTTCAATAACAGCTTTCTGAATTCGACCTCGGAGCCTTCAGCCTGTAATGCTATCTGCCCTCTGTCAGCAGTACAGTCATAACCATAGTTAACCAGATCTCCGTTGACCCAGACTTTTATCTCCCTTCCGACACATTCAATAACCATTGTATTCCATTCACCAACAGGTTTTTCCGACCCGTCAGTAAGGTTCTTTATCTGACGCCTCTTACCTTCAGTTCCTCCCCATTCCGCTTTTGGCCCACGACGTGCTTCCATATCGGGAACTGTGATATCTTCACCTATACACCAGAAATCGCCGGCGCTCTGGTGCTGCATCTGGACCTCAATAGATTTGGGAAACATCTTATACAAAGCTCTGGGTGTTGAAGCATGGGCAAGAACACCGCAGTTACCGGGTTTACCGGCGAAACGGTATTCCACTTCAAGCCTGTAGTTCCTGTAAATCTTATCGGTAATGAGATGCCCCCCGGGGGTACCCAGGCTTACCAGCAATCCGTTACGGACAATAAAAGGACTTGCAACACCTGAGTTATTATCCATTTCAGGGACATCGGCATGCCAACCCTTCAGATCCTTACCATTAAAAAGTGATTTTCCTTTTTTGCCGGCATTAGCTGTCTGAGGAAGGAGGAGCAGAATCGATATAAATATTACACAGATCTTTTTCATATAATTTATTTTTACGTTACCCACAAAAATAATAAATCCGGCCTGCAATTTTAGTTTCTGCTTCCAAGAATTAAATAAATATTGTGAGGGCTGGCCTAATTGATTTTAACCAAAGAGAAAAGTATATTCATCAAATAATCAAGACATTTAACCATTTTCCACCTGATCATGATCGTCTATTTTGAATTAAAGTCGTAACTTATTAGTCAATTTGAGGTTCTGTAAGCTCATCTGTCTTAT
>CAZWUB010000277.1:0-3259 GCA_964637415.1 uncultured Rikenellaceae bacterium | reverse complement strand
AGAGGGTCTGGTAAGTTTTCAGCTTACCAAGCTCTGTAAGAACCTGATTTTTACGCTCAGCCGAAAGGGCATAAGGCATTATTTTCCTGTAAAGAAGAAGTTTCTGTTCATCTGTTATACCGGCATTTCTGATCTGCTTCACATATCCCTCAAAGGCAGGGGCTTCATAAGTTTTATTTCCGGAAGCGCATATTTCGTATAATGCAGAAGATGCCGAGTAATCGGTCCATGATGTTAGCGCCCTGAAACAGACCTCCCTCATTTCGGTATTACCGTTTTCGAACTCTTTCAATACTGATGACAGCGCTTCTCTCCCTCCTGTTCTTGCAAGAACGGGGATAAGCAGTTTGTTATCAATTGAACCATCCATTGCCTTCAGTATCCTTGCAGATCTTTTTTCAGCATCAGTGATTTTATTTGCAGCATTGGCAAGCGCCTGCTGGATATCAGTAACATACTTTGAATTTCCCGGAGCCCTGAGAAGGCCTATGAGCGCTTCCTGGTCAGCTTCGCCTGCAAGGCTTGGCAATGCTTTGAAAGCTGCAGCTTTTACGCCCTCGTCCGGGGATGATGCCAGAGGAAGAATTTCCTTAAAGTATTCATGCCCTGTATTCCAGGCCATCAACTCCATGGCACTTATTTTAGCGGCTGAAGAGCCGTTTTTAAGGACATCTTTTAAACCGGATATTTCCCCGTCCCCTGAAATACTTCTGAGAGCTGACTTTGCAGCTTCCTGGTCAGCCTCCGATTCGTGCTTCATCATATAGCCGATGAGTCCGGGTACAGCTTTTTTGCCGCTGAGCATTGCAAGTGCTCCGGAAGCGGCTGTTCTGACTGCTCCGTCAGGATCGTTCAGAGATGCACTTATCAGATCCAGGGCTTTTTCATCGCCCCTGCTTCCGAGCATCTTCAGTATCTCCGGTCTGGCTTCCGGAACAGCTTTCGGGAAATATTCAAGCCACTTACCTGTCACTTCGCTTCCTTTTAACATCTTAGTAAGACCGATGGCGGCATTGCGGTATTTTGCATCGGGATGTTCAGATGCTTTCAGGATATCAGGCATGGCATCTATCCCGTGAAAACTGACATAGGTTTTCAGGGCTGCTGCCTTATTATGAAATGTAAGCTTGTCATTACATTTTTTAATAAGCATTTTACAGATCTTATCCATGGTTTTGATATCGCCGTTAAGGCCGAGAGTATTGGCATAATTTATCAATGCATTTGTTGCACCTGTGCGTTCCCAGCGATAACCATAACTTTTGGCTGCTTTCAGAAGAACCGGATATGCTTCTGCTGCACCGCTCATGGCAAGTGCATTATATGCAGAAGCTTTTGTATTTGTATTCTCCACACCCGACCAGTAAATGAATTCTTTTACAGCTTCTTTCGATCTCATTGAGGCAAGGGCATTCATTACGGAAGCTGCACAGGGCAATTCCCTGTTCTTCAGGGCCTCTGAAAAGATCTGTTCAGCTATTTCCCCTCCTATTGCGGTAATTGCCGCTATTGCAGGTGTACAGTTATCTCTGTCTGCTATAAAAGATTTCAGAGCCATAGCCGCTTTATCACTTCCGATGAGCTGAAGTTGTTTTATGAAGAAATCTTTCACCCCGGGATCATTTTTCCCAACAGCATAGGTTATACAGATCTCCTCCCATATTGCTCTTCCCGCTTCCCTTCCCTTACCGGAAAGGAACCGTGAAAATGTCTCGATTGCAAATCTTGCTTTTGTATCATCCCCCGTTCCGGCAGGGATTATCTGATCGCAAATCTTCTTTAGTCCGGCCTCTCCGAGTCCCGCCATATCTTCCATCAGCTTATCGGTGTAAGCAAGACTTGTGGCAGGGAATTGTGCCAGCAGGTCAGCAACTTTTGTTTCGAGAGTTCTCTTATCCTGTGAAAAAGATATGACAGAAACCATCAGGAGTGAGATACACGCGAAAAATAATTTCTTGATCTTCATATTTTTAAATTGTCAGATTTTCAAATTTTCAATTTACATATTTTCAGATTTTCCAGGGATCACGCATCGGCTGATCAATAAGCCTGTTGGCTCCATCGTCATCAATAAATCTCTGAGCTGCAGGATCATATTTCAGATTCCTTCCGAGCCGGAGAGCTATTATCCCAAGGTTCACAACTGAACAAGACCTGTGGCCGTTAGCTTCATTAAGGGCGAATTTCTGTCTCGTCCTAACAGATTCCGAGAATGTTGTTATCTGCGGTTCAGGATCGGGAAGGGAAGCCAGAAGCTTTTCAACATCTTTTATATCAGATTTGAACCCCTTGAACAGCTTACCTTTCGGACCTTCAATATATGCTGCATTTTTGTCCTTGTTCTCACCGTCAAGAATTATCTGGCAGCCATCGGCATAAGTATAGGTTATTCTTCTCCAGGAGCCTACAGCATCATAATGCTGCTGGGGTGCATCGATCTCAACAGAGACCGGTCCGGTTTCATCTTTCCCCAGGAAATACTGAACGGGATCGAGGTAGTGCTGACCCATATCGCCTAATCCGCCTCCGTCATAATCCCAGTATCCACGGAATTTCGAATGAACCCTTTCCACATTATATGGCTTATAAGGTGCAGGTCCCAGCCAGAAGTCATAATCGAGTTCTGCCGGAACAGTCTCAGGTTTAAGGTTATGCAGGCCGCTCCAGTAGAATTTCCAGTCATAACCTGTTATTCCGCTGACAGTTACTTTAAGAGGCCATCCGAGCGCTCCGCTGTCCACAAGTTTTTTAATAGGTTTTACTTCCGTGTTCATTCCATAGAACTGATCTTTGAACCTGAACCAGGTATTGAGCCGGAACATCCTGCCATATTTCTGAACAGCTTCAACAACTTTAATACCTTCGCCAATTGTTCTCGACATTGGTTTTTCGCACCAAATATCCTTACCTGCTTCAGCGGCCATTTTTGCCATAATGCCATGCCAGTGCGGAGGCGTAGCAATATGAACAATATCAATATCATCCCTTGCAATAAGTTCCCGGAAATCGTGATAACCGGTTATATTGCCTCCGGATTGAGCAATTGCCTGGGCAAGGTGGTTCTTATCGACATCGCATACAGCGAGCAGGCGTCCTTCGTACCCGATATGGCCCCGTCCCATGCCCCCGACACCAATTATACCTTTTGTTAACTGATCACTTGGAGCAGTATAGCCTTTACCACCAAGAACATACCTTGGGATAATTGTAAAAGCCACCGTGGCAGCAGTGCTCTTTTTAAGGAAATCACGTCTGCCGA
>CAZWUB010000276.1:0-3267 GCA_964637415.1 uncultured Rikenellaceae bacterium | reverse complement strand
ATCTAATCATAACTCAGACTGGAAGGCCGGAGATTTTCCGGCAATTCAGAGTATAAAGCCGGCTAATGAATATGTCGTTACTGTTTACAGCGATCCTGCCGAGGCTGATAATACAAAGTTTAAGATCCTGAGTTTCAATGGATCGACAGGATTGATAAAATCAGTCAGTTACCCTCCGGGAAGTTATTATTCAACAGTTTTTGCAGCCGGCAATTACTCGATTGTTTTTCTCACAAATCCTTCTCAGCCTTACAGCAATATAATATACTCGGCTGCCCAGGATAAATGGATAACCAAAAGCATGACACCAGGAGTTACCTGGGGCTATAAAAACGCATTTTGCTTCCACCGGTTTCAGAATGAGAATATTACTGAAATCTTTGATGCCGGAACCGGAAATGAAACGACTATTCCGGCATATCCATCAACAGTTTTTCCGTCTCAGTTGATTTTAAGGGACAGTATCTTCGGGATGTTTGGAACAGATCAGAAGCTTTATGCTTTTAGCTCATTTAATAATACAATTGCATCTGATCCTGTAAATTATTACAGCACCGCACAAAGTGACCGGATGATTTTTTATAATACCCCCGTAACAACGAGTTCTGTAACTAATCTTCTTTTTGATGCAAACCTCGGGAAGTATGTTGCGCTCTCAACAAGCGACCAAACGCACGGAACAACTGTTCATTACGCTGCAGGTATGAAAACAGCATTAAAAGCCTGCAACAAAGGATTCCTTTTTGCTTATAATCCTAAGACTGTTGGTATTGTGGAAGTACCATTTGTCAGTGCAACAGCATCGCAATATAATGGGGAAGCACCATTTACAGTCAGTTTTTATTCTGAAATTTCCGGTGGTAATGCTCCAATCAGCATTATGTGGAAATTTGGTGACGGAGCCACCAGTACAATGCACGATCCTTTCTATACCTTTACATCACCCGGAACTTACATAGTTGAGGCTACAGTGACTGACATGGATGGGGATACAGGCATCTGCTCACTGGTAATAACTGTAAATGAAAACACAACATCAATTGATGACAAATCAATAAATAAACCCAAAATATATCCGGTCCCGTCAGGAGATCAGCTCACTCTTGAGATACCGGAAGGAATTTTCATAGGTAATTATGTCAGATTGAACATCTTCGATCTTTCGGGCAAATGTGTTATGGTCAATGATCATTTTGATCTGTCATACAGCCCGGTCACAATTGATATTTCCGGCATCCCGGACGGTGTTTATCTGATGAGTCTGAGTGACGGGAAAATTTCTCACAAACTTAAGATTATCCGGATGAAATAAAACGCTACAAAAAAGCCGTCCCTTTGGGACTCTCTCCATTCGGCATCCGGGAGCCGCATAGCGGCGACCTGTTTGTAGCAAAGGCATTAACACCATCTCCTGAGCCGCGTAACGGCGACCTGTTTGTAGCAAAGGCATTAACACCATTTCCTGAG
The DNA here is from genome assembly GCA_964637415.1 of uncultured Rikenellaceae bacterium. Classification (GTDB taxonomy): domain Bacteria; phylum Bacteroidota; class Bacteroidia; order Bacteroidales; family VadinHA17; genus LD21. The sequence continues at coordinate 1,800 of CAZWUB010000276.1, read as the reverse complement.
CCGCATAGCGGCGACCTGTTTGTAGCAAAGGCATTACACCATCTCCTGAGCCGCGTAGCGGCGACCTGTTTGTAGCAATGAGATAACCAAAATGTTTTGAACTGCAGACCAGCGTCATGTACAAATTATACATCTATTTCACTGGTTCAAAAAATCTTGCTATTTTTACCTTATCCCCTTAATGAAAAGGGAATTGATTTGTTTATAAATAAATTACGGAGAAATAATGATCTACTTACTGTTATTGGTAGCATTTCTGGCACTTATTTCACTGATTTTTTATAATTCCCTTATCAGGAAGAAAAACGACGTTGAAAATGCTTTTGCATCCATAGATGTAATGCTGAAGAGAAGGTATGATCTGATACCAGCCCTCGTGGATGCGGTTAAAGGTTATATGAATTATGAAAGGGACCTGCTTACGGAAATTACCGAACTCCGGGCCAAGGTAATATCAGATAATCTGAACAATGAGGAACGCGTAAAGATCGAGAATAAGATCCGTAAAGGTCTGTCAGATATCCTGGTTGCTGTTGAAAATTATCCTGATCTGAAGGCGAGCCAGAATTTTTTGAAGCTTCAGGGTGCCATCAATGAAACGGAAGAACAGCTGGCTGCTTCGAGGAGAGCCTATAATGCGGCTGTTACTGTATTTAACAATGCAGTTGAAGTATTCCCCTCAAATATCATGGCTTCGATGATGAACTACCAAAGAAAGACTCTCTTTGACATACCGGAATCAGAAAAGATAAGACCGGATTTAACCGCGGTTACCAAAACCAATTGACCACCATTAATTCACTATGGGTATTTATAAAGACTTCAGGGAATTCTACGAAACAACACTCAGACCCGATCTCGAAATCATTGACCGGGAAAGGAAAATGGTAAACAGACGGGTATTCAGAGTATTGTTGATCACAGCGGTATTAATAATACTGGAAATATTATTGATCCCTCCACGTGCTGATATGCTTAAAGCAATGGTTCCCATGCTGACCGGTTTTGCCGGACTGGTAATGACCGGGGTGGTAAGCAAAAACTATCGCAAGCAATATAAAAGCAAGATCATTTCTCGTATTACCAATTTTCTGGATGAAGGAATGGTTTACACCCCGGATGCTATGATCCCTGTCTCAGAATTTTTGAAAAGTGGTATTTTTTCTCTTTCAGTTGACAGCTATACCGGAGAGGATCATTTCACGGGAAAGATCGGCAAGACAGATATTGAGTTTTCCGAAGTTACTGCAAAACATCTTAATACGACACAGTCGGGCCAGGGTAACAAGCAGGAATATGTAATAATTTTCAACGGAGTGTTCCTGATAGCGGATTTCAATAAGCACTTTCTTACTAATACTTTAGTACTTCCGGATACTGCTGAAAAACTTTTCGGGAAATTCGGACAGACGCTTCAATCGATTGGCGCAGGGAAGAAAAAACTTGTCAGGCTGGAAAATCCCGAATTTGAAAAAGAGTTTTGTGTTTATGCAGATGATCAGGTTGAAGCCAGGTATATTCTTACTCCTTCGCTTATGGAAAGGATACTTGCATATAAGCGTAAGTGGAAGTCTAAGATAAGTCTGTCATTCTGTGATTCTAAAGTTTATGTGGCTGTCAATATGAATAAAAATCTGTTCGAGACCAGGATCTTTAGACCTTTGGCTGATTATTCATTTATGGAAGAGAATCTGAGGTTTCTTATTCTTCTTACAGAAATTGTTGAGGATCTGAATCTCAATACCCGGATATGGACAAAGGAATAATTTACAACAGTTTATTGAAGTAAGAACATTTGAA
>CAZWUB010000275.1:0-3307 GCA_964637415.1 uncultured Rikenellaceae bacterium | reverse complement strand
GAGGGGGTCAATATGCTCCGAAACAGTTGTTTGTTTAAAATTGAAAATCGAACATGAAAATCTTCACCGGAATAGAAGAAAAAACAAAGTCCGGAATCCTTTAGTAAATCAATAAACCAGAAGAGTGGCATCAAAATGTTCTGTTAGGTGGTAACATTTATATCCGTTGTTAAAACTGTTTTGCAAAGAAAATAATAAAGAATATTGTCATTAAGTCTATTTTGTTAGAATCCAATCCATTACTTGGAGCTAAAGAACCATTATTAAACAACAGACCTTTTGAATATCGTTTTATTGTTGAAAGCAATTACAAAATCATATACAGATTCAATGAAAATGTAGTTAGAATTGTATCTGTATTCGATTGTAGGCAGAATCCCCAAAAGGTTAAGAAGATAAAAGAATAATCAAAGTCTGTTGATGAAATCTTCAGCCTTCCGGGCTTGCTTCTTGCCTTCCACTATAAGCTTCATTTCTTCAACAGCTTCGGCCAGTTCGGTCATAAAAAGCTTTTTGTTCCTTAAACGGTTAAGTTCTTCGAGGTCCTTTTGTATCTGTTCCCAGTAATTCAGGGGAAGCTGTACAGCATTTTCGCATCCTTTTGTATCCATAATATATTGTATATTCATAGTGTTATTTTACTTCAAAAGTCCAAAATCCTACGTTTAAGTAATTGATATTGCTGTGTTTAATGCAAAAGTAGAAAAAAATTGCTTAAAAACAGATAGTATTATCTGTATATGATCCCCGTAGAGACATGAGAAAGTAAATCCTGAGCAAAGAGATCTGCAAAAACATTCCATGATCCCTTTAGACTCACTTCACAAAAGAACCTGTAAAGCCTGATATAATTTACCGACTTGTTAGAGGGTTTAACTGGATACTTGGGAAATTGGGCTACGCTTACAAAGTATAATGAAATTCTTGAAAATTTAGCAGTTTTGTTTGTCGTCATAAATGTTAAAAAATGTTAAATCAGGGTAACAAATAACAATCATTTCGGATTAAACGGAAAATATGAACCTGGTCTGTCATTATATGATCTGTTATTTTGGACAGAAATATTTTTCATTACTGACATGACTGGACTATAAATTTCTGATAGCATGGATAGTAATACTTATTTTAATGATCTTATGGCTAAGCCGAAGTATAGAACTGAATTGGCTGTGGAATATCGTATTTCAGTAAGGACATTAAACCGGTGGATAAAAAGGGCAAATCTTGATATTCCGCATGGATTAATCGATCCGTATAACCTCAGAATAATTTATAAAAAAATTCGGCCCTCCCCGGAATAAGAAACTATCTGAAAAGTGATTTCTGTCCACTTCTGTCCACTTCTGTCAACATTTGTCCACTTTTTTCGGCTTTTTTATTGCAGTTATGTCACCCTGATTTCCGAAATTTATAACTGTACTTTATCAATGGTCAGATAGAAAATCATAGGAAATGACAGGAAATTACAGTGATTTATCTTTTGAAGTACGAATAAAAAATCTTTTAAAGCGTATCTCGAATTTTCTTTTGCTGAACGCGGGTTTTATTGCAGGAAAACTCAAATTCGGATAAATACTGTTAATTAAATAACAACAAGTAAATTTTCAGGTATTAATGGACTCATTTGTATTAAATAGGAAAGAGAAGGGCAGGGGTTTTTGCCCTGTGCTCTGAGCTCTGCGCCCTGAGCTACCCGCCCCTGCCCCGACATTTCCCTAACAGGAAGGAGGTATGCCTATGCGAAGATAGCATTTTTCAGTAACTCCGGTAGCGGCCCTGTGAAATGATAAATCAGGGGAATTGAACTGAATTTTTAACCAATAAAATTGATTATCATGAAAAAGCTTGAAAGGTTACAGATTAATCATGAAAAATTGATGAAAAATGAGGAATTAATAACTTTAAGAGGAGGTTATGGGGGTTGTTGTGTATGTGCCGCCAATGGAATACATATGGCTGCGGCGTCTAAAGAGGAATGTGAAGAATTTTGTAAAGATTTGGGCGGTGGACTCTGGTCATGTTGATAAATTAAAGGAAGAGGCTGGTTTTTTTCCAGCCTCTTACAAGTACTAAATGGACAATCCTTATAAAATATTTGTCGTGATTCGTATTTAATCAGTACTAATATAAATTCGAAATCATAGATAAAAAAGAAAAAGAGAATAAAAGTTTGAATTTTATGAAGCTCAGATACTATTTTATCATTTTTATTCTATTTATATCGTGTAAATCAAATGATAAATCACTTTTTGAATTTGATCCGTCATCACTTAAGGAAAATGAAATCACATTATCTGTAATGAGTGATGATATTAAATACATACCATTGGATAATATCATACCACTAACAGGTGTTAATGCTGCTTATAATCCAATATTTGTTAATAAATGCATATATTATTATGAAAGAAGTATTGGTATAGTGGTATTTGACAGTAATGGGCAATTTTTAAGGAAGATTGGCTGTAAAGGTAGGGGACCGGGGGAATATCTATATGGTAGCAATTTTACAGTTGATGGAAGAACCAGCACTACATATATTTATGATTTAAACAACCTATTAAAGATATATTCAAAGAATGGCGTTTTCCGAAATAGTATTTCGTTACGAGAATATGGAGGATCAATAGATAATGTTGAGATATTTAATTCCAAGTTATTTATATCATTTAATCTTCAGTATGATGATGACTATAAATATGAATGGATAATTATTGATACCCTTGGCAATGCAGTTAAAAAGAAACAAAGAACGTTACCTGTATTTAAAAGTAACTACCTTCATGGTGGCGGGACTTATGTTTTTAACCATAAATTAAACTACTGGAATCAATTCATTGATACAGTGTTTTCATTTTTACCGGATTTTTCTGTTGAACCCAATCTCATCATCAAGCCAGGCGAATACAGGTTGCCAAAAGAATATGTTAATGATGCACTTAAAATGTTACCGAATTACTTTATTATAAATCAAATCCTTGAAACTAATAAATACTTGATAATCAGATATTCTTTTTATAGAGGGAAAAATGGTTTGGTAATTATAGATAAAAAGAAAAAAGAATCTTTCTTAACTTATTGGAAGTTTGATAACTACGGCAGTATTATTAATGATCTTGATGGAGGTGTTAATTCATTACCGATAAATTATATGGTAGATAACGGTAAGGAGTATTTGATAGAATTAATAGATTCTTATCAATTAAAAGCACATATAAGAAGCGATAAATTTATAAGTGAAGTACCAAAATATCCTGAAAAGAAAAAAGAGTTCGAAAAACTTGCAAGCGGTCTGAAAGATACTGAC
>CAZWUB010000274.1:0-3345 GCA_964637415.1 uncultured Rikenellaceae bacterium | reverse complement strand
TTGACCATTTCAAATGGGATTCTTGCTTCAACAAGGGCATGATACATGCCAAGTCCATGGTCTGCACTTCTCTGTTGCCATCTTTCTGCACCGTAATTTCCTGATTTTTCAGAGAAGACCATTCCGACCCGGGCAAGGGGAGCTGTGTTCCTTAAATAACGTTCTATCCTGTGATGTGTGTTATAAATTTTTTCTACGACGTCAAGCCAGCGACGGTCATAAAGCACTCCTGAGAATTTTGTGAACCATGGCCTCATGCCGTTCGCTATTCCTTCAGCGACCCAGATCCTTATCTCTGCCTCAGTCTGAACGGAGTCCTTCCAGCGGTACTGTTCTTCAAGGCCCACACTGAAAATCCCTCCAAGTGGTTTCATCCCGATTGAAGCTCTGAGCTCTTTGGCCACCTTCCCATTGTCCCATGGCATTGTAACACCGCTTCTTGCCTGGTGATCTGTAAAGACAATATCAGAAAGCTGTCCCGTTATAACCTTATCTGGAAAGCCGTTAGGGATGAAACGCGAAGTGGCTTTCTTCTTCCTTATCACATCATCCCAGAGGAGCCATAATTCTCTCAGACGGGCAGTGCTCCATTCTGTATATTTCTGATATACAGGATCAAATCTGTCGCTTTTTGCAGGTAATTCATGACCCGAAAATTCCCTGAAGTTTTTCCTGCAGTGTTCACAATAGCAAATACCATGACCGGCCCAGCGGTTTGAAAATATTCCGTCGGGCTGGTATCTGTCCATAATTTCCTGATGCACCATGGTCATGAAACCAAAATTGTATGGTCCCAGTGCACATGTTACCCATAATTCAGGATTTGCCCAGTGACGCCGCTTTTCACCCGCGGAAGTAACCGCTATCCAGTCGGGATGGGAATCAAAAACATTCTGCCATGTGGCATGAGGATCTGTCCGGGCAATTATTGACATGTTCATTTTCCGGCATCCGTCAACGAGATATCCAAAAGGATCACTGTTTCCAAGCCACTTACTCCGGTGATGTAAAGGCACATCAGTAGGATAATAAGCGACTATTCCTCCTGCGCTCAGAGTTGACCCGTCGGCATGAATACGTTTGAAATAATCAAGCCAGAAATCCGGATCGAAATTCCCGGGATCGTTTTCAACAAGCGTCAGCTGCGCCCATCTCATAGGCTTGTTAAACCATGTCGTATTGTCCTGTGACAAGTTAAAAATTGATCTGACCGGATCGGCGACCAGATATACTCCGGAAATTGCTGAAGTGCTTTTTATGAAATTTCTTCTGTCCATACCTGATTGTTTGATTTTAAAAGATAATAATTTTTTACTTCAGTTTGTCATATAGCCGCACTTTATTGATAAAAAGAAAATATATTTGAAAGAAGTTATGCTTAACAGGAAATCATGAAAAGAATATCAGAGTTAATAATTGTTATGCTGTTAATTACTTTTCAGCAGGAGAACCTTTATTCACAGACTACTCATTCGGAACCTGAAACTCTTGCAACCGGAAGTAAAGCTCCGTTTTTCAGTCTTCCGGGAGTGGACGGAAAAACTTGCACCCTGGATGATTTCAGTAAATCACCTGTTCTTGTTATAATTTTCAGCTGTAATCATTGTCCCACAGCTCAGGCTTATGAGGACAGGATCCTTGACTTTACAAAAGAATACAGGCCGAAAGGTGTCGCTGTAGTAATGATCTCGCCGAACAGTGTTGAGGCGCTGAGTTATTCCGAACTCGGCTATTCCGATATGGGCGACAGCCTTGAAGATATGAAACAGCGTGCTGCAGATAAGGGATTTACATTTCCCTATCTCTATGACGGGGATAATCAGAAAACGGCCCTGGCTTACGGTCCGGTTGCCACACCGCATTGTTTCGTTTTTGACAGGGAGAGGATACTAAGATACAACGGGCGTGTCGACGGATCTGAAAAGCCGGGAACAGGAAATGGTGAGGACCTGAGAAATGCAGTTGATGCAGTTCTGTCGGGACAACCGGTTAAGACTCCTGTAACAAAAGTGTTCGGATGTTCAGTCAAATGGTCATGGAAAAATGAATACACAAAAAAACTGTATGAGCAGTGGGCTAAGCTGCCTGTTACACTTGAGGAGATCGATGTGAACGGAGTCAGGGAGCTTATTAAAAATACCTCTTCAAACAAGCTCAGGCTGATAAATATATGGGCAACCTGGTGCGGACCATGTAAAACTGAATTTCCCGATCTCGTGATAATAGACCGGATGTACAGGGGACGGGATTTCGAGTTCATTACAATAAGCGCCGACAAACAGGACCGGAAGGATGATGCGCTCAAATTTCTTAAAACCCAGCAGGCATCAAATAAGAACTATATCTTTAATGACGATGATGTTTATAAGCTTATTGATGCTGTCGATAAGGATTGGAGAGGAGCGCTTCCATTTACAATCCTCATTGAACCGGGAGGAAAAATAGTATATAAAAAGCAGGATATGATCAATCCTCATGAAATGAAAAAGCTCATCGTGGAGAATAAATATATTGGCAGATATTATTAACCTTAGCGGCAAAAGAAGAAATGAATTTAAACAGACGTGATTTTGTAAAGAAGGGTACCATTGCAGCTGCCGGAATATCCGTCAGTCCGATAGTATTAAAGGCAGGTTCCGGGATGCAGACTGTTTATCCGGTCCGCCTCGGGGCACCTGTGCCTGGAAAATTCCAGGATCCCGTGGAATGGGTAAAAGCTGTTAAATCTCTGAGATATAGTGCGGCATATTGCCCGGTTCAGCCGGGTGCATCGTCTGATCTGATTAAATCGTTCAGAACCGAAGCCGGTAAAAACAACATAATAATTGCCGAAGCCGGCGTCTGGAACAATATGCTCGACCCTGATGAGCTTAAGAGAAAGGAAAACATCAGGAAAAATATTGAAACCCTCAGGCTGGCTGACGAGATAGGGGCAAAGTGCTGTGTCAATATCTCAGGAGCCCGCGGAGAGATATGGGATGGCCCATATCCCGGGAATTATTCAAAGGAAACGTTCGACATGATAGTTGAGACAGTCAGGAAAATAATTGATGAAGTTAAACCGTCAGTTACCTTTTTTACTCTTGAACCGATGCCTTATATGCTTCCTGACTCACCCGATACTTATCTTCAGCTGATAAGGGCTGTAGACAGAAAGCAGTTTGCAGCCCATCTCGATCCTGTGAATATGGTCTCAAGTCCGCAAATATTTTATAATAATGCCGCCTTTATCAGGGATTGTTTCAAAAAGCTTGGTCCCTACCTGAAATCGATCCATGCAAAGGATATAACAATCATGCCGGAACTGACCGTACATCTTGAAGAAAGGCGACCAGGACTGGGTTC
>CAZWUB010000273.1:0-3348 GCA_964637415.1 uncultured Rikenellaceae bacterium | reverse complement strand
AAAGCAATAACTGTTGTTCCCATATTTACAATACCAACCATGACCTGGTAGAAGAGCGAGTCGCCTTTTGATAATCCGCTTTCCTCAAAAATTGTCGGGCCATAATAAAGTACTGCATTAACACCCATAAACTGGCCGAGCATTGCAATAGCCACGCCGATGAGGACAGCTCTGAAAATCCCGGGTTTAAGAAGCCATGCCCATTCTGATCTGGTTTCTTTAGCGGTTGATTCCTTAATTGTGGCTATCTGGCTGATGACTTCTTTTTCACTTTTATAGATTCTGAAAAGTATATTTTCACCTGTAGATGGTTTATTTTTCATTATCAGCCAGCGTGGGCTTTCCGGTACAAAAAACAACATGAGCAGAAACATTAAAGCCGGTAATGATTCCATTCCGAGCATAGCACGCCAGACTTCAGCATTGAATATTTTGTATAGTGCAGGATTACTGAAAATTCTATCCACAGAAAGGCCAGAGAGCAGGAAATTAACAAGGTAGGCTGCCAGAAATCCGACTGTTATGGCAAGCTGGTAAAGAGATACCAGACTTCCCCTGTATTTTGCCACTGAAATCTCTGAGATATAGATTGGTGATACTATCGAAGCCACTCCTATTCCCATTCCGCCAATCATTCTGTAAAGAACAAGTCCTGTAAAATCAGTTGTGATTGCACAGCCTAAAGCAGAAACAAAAAACAGGATTGCCGAAATGAACATAGTCAGTTTTCGTCCCAGATAATCACTTAAAATGCCTGCTCCTGACACCCCGATTATGGAGCCAACCAGGGCACAGCCAACATACCAGCCTGTCTGGATTGAATCGAGATCAAACTGGGCGGAAACCTGTGAGATCGTCCCTGATATAACTGCGGTATCATATCCGAAAAGGAAGCCTCCGATTGCAGCAACCAGAGAAAGGAATACAGAGTAGCGGTTCATAATACTTAACCTGATAGTTCAAAAATTGCAAAATTGTTGTGATGGAGCCTTATAATGATAAATGCAAATTTAGCCGCATCCGGATTCAAACATACATAAAAATCACGGGTGAGTATTGTTACGGTATATATTCTTTTCTCTTACGGGGATTTACAAGTGATTTTATATTATCTGTGACTCTGATAATTTGTCGGGAGACCTTTTGCTTAAATGATAATTTCTCTTCCAGGATAAAGTCGTATAGTATTTTTGAAAATTCGGTAGTCCTGAGATATCCGAATGATTTGTGGGGATTACGGATACCATTACTCTCATAATTATTGGTAACAAGGATATCAATTGGTTTTACTCCATAATCATTTTCTGAGTAAGAGTCGGATAACTTATAATTAAATGCTACATTATCCAGAATATCTGAGAAGTTATACCAGTTATTAATTATTCCCGGTGGCGTTGTTAATTTATTCAGCTCTTTACCTCTTTGTTTATATTCATCTGCTATTTTACTTATAACAGCCGGTAAGCCGAGGGGAGAGCCCATTGTTATAAATGTATTTATCTTGATTTCGGGAGCCAGAAACGTTAATACCTCAAAAGCAATGATCGAGCCCATGGAATGGCTTATGAGCATTATATTGTGATTTTCGTATTTTTTTAATCTGGAATACAATCTTTCCCTGATCATGTTTTTTGCCTTGTGTATTTTATTGTCCTTTCCCGTAATATTTCCGGTATAGTATACTTCGAGGTCAGTAAAATATTTATTTATGATTGTATCGGAGATAAAAGAATAATTCAGAGTTAAATCCTCGTTAAGGAAGATACGGTTCATCTGCCTGCCCAGGAAATCAATAACCTTTATCCTTGTGCTATAGTCTTCGACAAGATGATTTTCAGGCGCTTTTTCATATTTTTCATCAATGAAATAAAGGCTGTCAGGATCCGTTTCACCCGGATCCAGGTGTCTTTCATGAATGAGATCAGACCAGTAAGCCATTTTAAATTCAGGAAGCAGAACGTTGCGCTCAATTGTTTTCAGCCCTTCTTCCATAGCTAGTTTCCACCAGTACCTGAGTAATTGGTCGGATGGTTTGTTCCCAAGTCCGTGTACACCTATTATTACATTTGCCATAAAATCAACAAATAAATACTTAAAGGTAAAAAAATACTTATTCAATCAATAACTATTAACTTTAGGCACTATAGGCACTAAAGGCACTTTAGGCACTGATTAGTAATGATCTTATAAAAGGCAGATGGCATGGAAACTGAAAACAGAATTGACAAATTGTTCGGGCAGTCCGGAACATATGCGGGTTATTCTTTTATTGTCATTGGATTTATAATCGCTTTTTTTGACCTTACCGGATTAATACTTGTTGCTGCCGGGATGTTCATGGCTTTGACTTATGAGGGGACAATAATTGATTATGATTCGCGTAAAATTAAAAGCTATACCTGTCTTTTCGGACTTTTTAAAATCGGAAGGTGGCATAATGCGGATGAATTTAAACAATTCAAGATATATCGTTCGAGAAGGAGCTCAACGACTTACAGCAGAGGGAATATTCCTTTAACAGTAAGATCAAGTGATGTCAGACTGGCACTGTTAAATGCAAGCGGAAAACTCCGGATCATAATCAATAAATACGAAACATTTGAATCGGCAAGAATTGAAATGTCGGAATTGATAAGGGATTTAAAGCTGAAAGGGTTGGATGAATGGAGAAAACCTTAAATTTGCCCGCCGGATTATGACAGATGAATAGCCGGGAAAAGTGAAATTAACTTTTAAAACTATAATATTATGTCAAAATTATCAACAAGGGAAGGTTACCTGAGAAGAGAATTAAAGAAGAGAAAATCGATGATAAAGGGTAAAAAATATCATCCTGTCACCAAGAAATCGTCTTCAAAAAAATTCAGTGACATTCAGAAGAATAACAGCTTGGTTATAAGTCAATTAAAGAAAGAATTATAGAATTATCCTTTATTGTGGAGATTAAGGGATTCGAACCCTTGTCTTGTGACTGCGAGTCACATACTCTGACCAGCTGAGCTAAATCCCCGTGTTACATTATCCAAATTTAAGGAGAATTTGTAAAATCTGCTAATTCCGGCAGACATTTAAACATCAATTATTTACCTACGTATTATAATATGTCTTTTAATACGTATTATAATACGTAGTTGCTGTCGATGAGGGGTTACCCCTTTTTCTTCATGACAAGATTGTATGAAATGTCTATCCAGGCTAATATCTCCTTATCCGGGATGGAACCATCTGCATTTATCGTATTCCAGTGCTTTTTATTCATGTGATATCCCGGGCTTACTGCGGCATATCTTTCCCTCAGTTCAAGTGCAAGAGATGGGTCACATTTCAGATTGATGCTCAGATCGCCTT
>CAZWUB010000272.1:0-3382 GCA_964637415.1 uncultured Rikenellaceae bacterium | reverse complement strand
ACTGAGGCTCCCCAAAACCTTGAAAGAAAACTGGCAGAATCTCTTTTAAATTATTTATTTATCTTGCTTCTATTAATGGGATGTTGGTATTTTGAATGATAAAACCCTTTTATATGAAAAAGTTGAGTTTCGTTTTAATTCTTTTATTCCTGACTAATGAACATCTCTTACCTCAGACTACTTATAAAGTTGGGGATAACCAAACTTATTTATCTATTGGAGCAGTTCCATGGGAAAGCCTGGTGGCAGGGGATTCGGTAAAGATTTATTGGCGAAATATCCCTTATAAGGAAAAATTTGTTGTTAATTGTGCCGGACAACAAGACAAATGGATTACAATAACCGGAATTCCAAATGCCCTGGGGGAATTGCCAATAATTGACGGAATGGATGCCACCACCCGTAGCGAGTTGAATTTCTGGGGTGAAGAACGAGGTGTTATTAAAATCGGAGGGTCAAACATTCCCGCTGATGGCATGCCAGTATATATTCGGCTTGAAAACCTTGAAATAAAAAACGGCCGCAGTGCATATTCATTTGCCGGTCGTTACGGCATTACAAACTATTCGGATAATGCTGCAGCTGTTTATCTGGAGAAAGGTGAGAATATACTAATTAAAAACTGCATATTCACTAACTGCGGTAATGGTTTTTTTGCATCTGGTGAATCAAAAAGTATTGTTCTTGAAGCTTGCTATTTGTATGGTAACGGGAATATCTCAAGCATTTATCATCACAACAGCTACACTGAAACAGAAAGTATAACATATCAGTTTAATCATTTTGGACCATTATTATCGGGTGCTTCAGGAAATAATCTTAAGGACAGATCAGCAGGGACCATCATTCGTTATAACTGGATAGAAGGAGGAAACCGGCAACTCGACCTTGTAGATAGCGATAAGCCTGAGATTTACGGTTCGGCTGCCTATAAATCAACATATGTTTATGGCAACATATTAATTGAACCTGACGGTGCAGGGAACAGACAGATATGTCATTATGGCGGAGACTCGGGGGATGAATCATATTACAGAAAAGGGAAATTATTTTTCTTCAATAACACAATTGTTTCTACCCGGAACAATACAACAACTTTGCTGAGGCTTAGCACAAATAGCGAATCTGCTGATTGTTTCAATAATATCATATATGTTACAGCGCCAGGTGAAAATCTGACACTGTTGGATAGCTATGGAGTTTTGAATATCAAAAACAATTGGATAAAAGAGAATTATCAGGGTAGCTTCGAATTACAGGGTTCTATCAATGATCTCGGAGGAAATATTTCAGGCAATTTACCTGGATTTATCAATATGGAAACCCAGGACTTTCAGCTGCTTAATACTTCTGACTGCCTTAATAAAGGAACCCCGGTACCCTTAGACCATCCGGTAAGTAATGAATATGTTAAGCATCAGCAATCAAGAGAACGAAGCATATCAGGATTAATTGATCCCGGGGCCTTTGAATATTCTTTACCTACCAGGGTTGAAAGATTTAAAATGTCTGAAATAATAGTCTTTCCCAATCCTGCTCACCAAAATGTTCACATTATTTGTCCTGAAAACACAGTTAAAATATCTATTATAGATAGGTCCGGGAGGGAATATCTCTCCAAAACTTCATTAAATAACATTTTTTGTATAGACCTGAGTAATTTTAAAAATGGGATATATCTTATAAAACTATATACTGAAAATGAGGTCATTGTAAAAAAGCTTGTGATAAATTAATACTAAGTCCAGATTCAGGGTATCTCTTCGGCCTTTTGTATCTTGTTTCGGACTGACGTGGCAGTACTTTAATAAATCCTTACTCCGGGCATAACAAAATGAAAACAAATTTTCAAGTTTCATCGGGATTCCGGCTGTTTCTGGCCATTTTAACAGCCAGCTTCCTTTTTGTTAACAATGCGGAATGTCAGTTAGTTGAGCTTGACTTAAAAAAACTACCGGAAAAGAGGACTCTGAAACTCTCTGAGATAGGGGTTACTGATGTTCAATACATACCTCTGGAAACTTCTAAGGAAAGTGTTATTGAGCGTATCAGTGAGATAATTTTCGGGGAGGATTTTTTCCTGGTTCAGAATTATTCCGATATTAAAATGTTCCGCTATGATGGCTCCTTTGTGACTAAGATTGGCACCATAGGCAGAGGACCAAATGAGTTTACTGTCGCTCACGATGTTGACATAAATCCCAAAACGGGTTCAATTTATGTAGCTGATGGTTGGCAACATAAGTTCCTGGTATTTAACAAAAGCGGGAAAGTATTGAGGACTTTTAAAACTCCGGTCACCGGCGCCATGAATTTTAAATTTTCAGATGACTGGATTCTCTGCTATATTCAAAATCATATGGGGATTACTGAAAACAGTTACATCCTTATTGACACAACCGGTAATATTCTGAAAAACTATCCAAACAAATATCCGTGGAAGAGAACGGTTCCCAGTGTTGCTTTTGGAGGAGAGAATATTTTCTACCGGTTCAATGGGAATCTGATCAAAAAGGAAATCTATTCCGACACTGTTTATTCCTGGAAAAACAAAGGTTTTGATCCACATTTAATTTTGAATGTAGGCAGATTGAGATTAACCCCGGCCAATAGAGAAGGGAGCGATTACAAATTTATTATGAATAACTACTTAACTCCAGTTAATCTTTTTGAATTTAGCAACTTCATTTATTATGAATTTATTATACCCTGGGAGGGTGAGACTGAAGGATTATCCTACATCGGGTCAAAAAATGGAAATTTCAGTGTATTGTTCGATCCGGAAGTTGAACTTATCAATGATTTTGATGCCGGACCAAATATATGGCCGAAGACCATAAAGGACAATTCAACTATGGTAGCCTGGATAGATGCCATTAAGTTAAAACAATATGTAATATCTATTAATTTTAAAACATTAAAACCAATTAACTCAGAAAGGAAAAAGCAATTTGAAAAGTTCGCGCTTTCTGTCAAGGAAACTGACAATCCGGTTATTATGTTAATAAAGATCAAATAATTCCCGGATTATCAATCCGGAACATATCTCACTTTCATTCCATCTGAATAACTCTCTCAGGCTTAAGTGCAAAAACCGGAAACCCTGACCACATCCGGCCGATAATCATAACAATTTAATATTTGCTTATTTATCAAGGGATTAACTCTGGCAGCAGGTGGTCAATTATATCCGGCGTCAAGTGGTCAAGGTCACCGACTTATCCAGATTTAACTCAGGTTTATGAATGGTCAAAATGAATAGACTACCTATGAGTAGGATCGGTGGATTAGCTTATTATAATTCAATTATTCTTTTGCCTTGCAAGGGCTTGTTGGGCTTCCTGTTGTTAATGAAGATGTCATAATTATATCCTTCAATGAT
>CAZWUB010000271.1:0-3382 GCA_964637415.1 uncultured Rikenellaceae bacterium | reverse complement strand
ATGTTTGCCCGTGACATCAATCACTTCGGCTCCGCTTCTGTCTCCTTG
Source organism: uncultured Rikenellaceae bacterium (assembly GCA_964637415.1). GTDB lineage: Bacteria > Bacteroidota > Bacteroidia > Bacteroidales > VadinHA17 > LD21. The sequence goes on along the minus strand of CAZWUB010000271.1, from coordinate 3,334 downwards.
AAAATCCGATGACTTCCCCGCGAACGTAATTCTTCCTTTTGAAAAAGAAATAAGTCCGTCGTCAATCACATCTCCGGTTCCTGTATGAATAGTCCCTCCTGACAGAATAATTGTTGTTTTCTGTAACGGAGCAACTACAGGACTCTGCGCTTCAGCATTTATCAGAAAAAATGCTGAAATAATTATTGAAATGTATAGTATCTTCTTCATAGTCTTGGCATATTAGGTAAGTTTGGACGGCCTGATGCATTTGCAGCACCCGCAGCAGGCTGTGCAGGCGTTTCCCTCAGGATGTTTGAAATTATCCTGTTACGTTCACTGTCAATCTCCTGCTTTAACTTTGCATCAATTTCTTCATCAAAATAAATAACTCCGTCAACCATAGTTTTTGAAGCTCTTGCATATATTGAAAGAGGATGATCTGTCCAGAGAACAAGATCTGCATCTTTCCCTGCTTTTATACTGCCCATTCTGTCATCCAGATGCAGAAGCTTTGCAGGATTGAGGGTTACAAGTTTCAACGCTTCCGTTTCGCTCACACCGCCGTATTTGACTGTTTTGGCTGCTTCCTGATTAAGTCTCCGGCCCATTTCTGCATCATCGGAATGAAGACATGTCAGAACACCCTGACTGAGTATCAGCGCTGCGTTGTAATTTATCCCCTCATAAACCTCATATTTATAATCCCACCAGTCGGAAAAGACCGATGCACCTGCACCATAAGCCTTTATCTGGTCGGCAACTTTATATCCTTCATTAAAATGAATAAGTGAATTCACTTTCACTCCAAAATCTTTTGCAAGCTGCATTATCATTGTTCCCTCCGACTGAACATAGGTATGGCATTCTATAAAACTTCTTTTTTCAAGAACATCAACAATGGCATCCAGTTCAAGATCGCGGCGCGGAGGAATTTTGCCAATCCTGTCGGCAGGTTTCATGGCATTCCATGCTTTCCACTTGTTATTATAATCAATTGCTCTCTGGTATGCATCACGGATTATCTGATCAACTCCCATCCGGGTATTGGGATAGCGTGATGCCATTCGTTTAACATTCTCTCCGAGAGCATGTTTCAGAAAACCGACCTGGTTCTCTATTTTAAGTCCCTCCGCGTTATGTCCCCAGCGATGTTTTATAAGGATCGATTGTCCGCCTATGGGATTTGCCGATCCGTGAAGAATATGAGCCGCCGTAACACCTCCCGCAAGCTGCCTGTAAATATTTTGGTTTTCAGGATCAACAACATCTCCCACCCTGACTTCAGAGGTTATTGCCTGACCGCTTTCGTTTGTCCCGTCCATGGCGGTATGGGAATGCTCATCTATCAAGCCGGCAGTAAGATGCATGCCGGTGGCATCTATTATCTTTACACCTCCTGCTGAAAGATTCTTCCCTATCTTCGAAATCTTTCCATCTTTTACAAGGACATCAGTATTCAGAAGGTTTCCCTCCTTTTCGTTTGTCCAGACAGTTGCATTCCTGAAAAGAACATCTTCCTTTCCTGGCAACTTTGTAAAACCATAAGCTGTAAAAGGATATATTACCTTCCCGATATCGGCTTTAGCCTGAGGCTTTGCCTTTCCGGATGCATCAGCCGCAGGACCTGTATATTCAGCTTTCCACTTTATCCACTTCCCGTTATCAGGTTGCCCTTCACCTTCCATATTCTTATCAGCAACAAAACCTGAAAGCCTGAATTTCTCCTTCATCCTTTCAAAGCTTATAAAAACCAGATCTTTATCCCTGGTCAACGTCGCACCTCTTATTTCTGTGGAATCATGAACAAGCTTAACTGCAGGCTTTTCAAATGCCCCTGAAACTGTGAGTTTATATTTTACTGTATCAACAAGTAAATTATAAACACCCCGGATATCTTTTACTCTCAGGTCAACCAGCCTGTAAGGTTTTCCCTGAACCCAGTTTTCATAAATAACACAATTATCTTCAAAGATATTTCCCGATGTAACAAGAAGGTTAGCCATCATGTTATTCCTGATCGCACCAACCAGTCCGGATGCATTTATCATCTGAGCCGGAGTTGTTGTAAGGGCTTTAAGCGCTTCATTTTCAGGTAATCCATTCTTAACAGCTTTCCTGAGATTTGACAGGAAATCAGTGCGCTTGCGAAGATCTGAGGAAGTAATTGCGAAAGGGATCCCTGCTTTCGACACGAATGAGAGGTTGTATGGCGCCATCTCGTAATGCTTGAGTGTTGAAAGAGGAACAGTTACTGCATCATAAGGATCTTTGACATCCGGCGCTTCAGGATAATTCAGAGGAATTATCAGCCAGTTACCGGACTTCCTGATCTCGTCGACAGTCTGGTATTCATCACCTACACCTTTTATTATATAGTTTATGTTGAATTCTTTGCCGATCCTGTCAGCCCTCATTATTTCAGTCTTCTTTGTGACTTCAAATATCTGGGGAAGCGAAACATTTCCGAGATACGCTTCCAGACCATCATCATGAAAATATCCCTGGGGAAGTTGTTTGTACCATTGCGCATCATAATTAAGCTGACGGAGCAGGGCAATTATGCCAAACTGTGCCATGGGGTACATATCTGCTGATCTTCCCCTGGAAAAAGAGTAATTGGCAGATGCCTTATTCTTAATGATGAGGTTATTAGCCTTACCGTCGCCGGTCGACACAAGAGCAGATGTTCCTCTGGCGATACCGTCGGCTTTGAATGTCACTACGGCCCCAAAACCAATCTGGCGGTATTCCCCGGCTGTTCTGGAATCAGGAATGAATTCTTCAGAAACATTGTATGAAGCATTTATACCATCATTCCAGTAGTCGGCGACCCTTGGCTCGGGGGTTGTAGCTCCCGTTTGTCTGCCACCCATCTGCTGCATCAATGCTGCATAGGGATTGGTCTCACCTCCTGATGTTTGTGTTTTGATACCGTAATTGCCGGCATAAGCATCAATAAATGAAGGATAAATGGTTTTTCCTGTCAGATCATAAACAATTGTCCCCGGAGGGAAGGTCAGACCCTTCCCAACGGATTTGATACGTCCGTCGGCGATCAGAATATCCGCATTTTCGATAGTTGTCTGGTAGTCGACAACCAGACGGGCATTCTTCAGCCCGTAGATCTCAATCCTCTTGTCGCTGACACCGGTTACAGGGGCATTGTCCTGCTGGCCGGTGGCGATCAGGGGCAGCAGCAGTAGAAAAAGAAGGTAGATTTTTTGCATAGAATTAGTGTTTCGTTTTAAGTATTCGGTGATCGGTATTCGGTATTCGGTATTCGGTATTCGGTATTCAGTAAGTTGCTGTGATACTGATTATTGACTTACTGATTACCGATTACCGATTACTG
>CAZWUB010000270.1:0-3383 GCA_964637415.1 uncultured Rikenellaceae bacterium | reverse complement strand
CACAGCAGACCGCTGCAACGCCACCGCCGCAGACAATAAGATCATAATTTTCACTGATTGTGAGATTTTCTCTGGAACCTGAAGCATTTTCTATGATCATGGAAAGGTTATTTTAGGGTTGATGGAAATATATAAAAAATTCTCAGATAAAAGTCCATTAATCAGGGAACATATCATAAAAGCTTCCAACATTAGCATTAAGGGAAGAAGACATGGACATATCTGTTAACCTGAGGAATATTTGGGTCAGGAGTTTCCCCTCCTTTTTTTAAGGAGGGGTGGCCGGGATTACTGATTTTATAATTTTTTACAGTTGTCCTTTCCCGGCCGGGGTGGTTAAAACGCGCTTAGTACAAGTAAACTTATTTCTCAGAATTCAATAAACCACCCCGGCCAGAACATCTTTATTTTTACACATTAGATGACTTTGTGGTCTGGCCACCCCTCCTTAAAAAAAGGAGGGGAAACATTTGTACCCAATACTTCTCAGGTTGTATGCTATAGAGCCAGGGGAAGGGTTACGAACGATTACCGGGAAGGTCGGTTTTACTAATCTACGTATTATAATACGTTTTAAAATACGTATTATAATACGTAGTTAACTAAAGAGTAGAATTCTAATTCATCTCCGTGATCCTGAAATTAACAGGAACCGAATACCATACCGGTACTGCTATTCCATTCTGTTTGCCGGGTTTGAAGCGTGGCAGGGTGCTTACAACCCTCATAGCTTCCTGATCGAGCAGGGGATCAATTCCTCTTATAAGTTCTATTGTCCCCACAGTTCCGTCTGGGTTGACAACAAATTTCAGCGAGACCCGACCCTTTATATTGTTAATTATTGCTTCTTCGGGGTAAACTGTGTTTTTTGCAATCCAGGAAAGAAGGGCACCTTCACCACCTGGAAATTCCGGCATCTCTTCCACACGAATGAAGATCTCAGGTTCTACTGGGACAATATCTGCGGGTTTCTCAACAACATAAAGTGTATCTTCCACAATACCGTCAGAAATAGTTTCAATCAGAACATCACTTATCGGGATGAAGTCTGTGATCATTGTAGTATCGGCAGTTACTTCTGGAGCAATGTTTTTGGGTGTTTCTATCAGCTCCTGTGGCATCTCTGTTTCCGGAGGTTTGATTACTTCAATGGGAAGATTGTCAGGTTCGATTATCACAATTACATCACCGGTGGTCGTGGCTGTACCCGGTTTAGTGTTGAAAGAAAGAGCTAAGACGGGGATAACGGTTAGCAGAACAGCGCCCAGGGTAGAAAGGCAGGTGGTTGATTTGTAACGCTTACGGAGATTATATGCTCCGTAGGCTTTGTTGCGGTTCTCAAAAACGATCTCATCGAATCCGGGAACCTTTTCTTCATTCCTCTTCATTTTAATAGTGTTTAGTTGTTTAATATCCACAGGACAACCGCTTTCAACTATTTTAATTCAGAGGTGTTTCTAATCAATGTTGCAGCAAAAAGGATGCCGGGTTCGGTCGGTCAGTCAGGCAGTTTTGCAGTCATGCGGTCGTGCGGTCAAGAGGTCTGAAAGTCATGCGGTCGTGCGGTCGTGCGGTCGTGCAGTCGTGCAGTCATGCAGTCATGCAGTCATGCGGTCGTGCAGTCATGCAGTAGTGCTTTGTCATCTGTAGCTTTCTTTGGTACGGTATTTGTTGCATTACGTAGAATTATTCCTGACATGAAAACTCTAATTCTCCTGTAATGAAAAGAATCACGATTGCTGTTCTTATGCTCTTTTTTATTACCGTGACGGTGACAGCACAGAAACATGCAAAAAAGAGTCTCTTCGGAGTCAATACAGGCGTTTCAATACCGCTTGATGAGTTCGCAGTCAAAACATTCACCTGGGATGCCGGGTTCGCTGCCCCGGGTCCGAACCTGGTGGCGGAATACCTTTATTATGGCAAAATATTTGGTTTCTCCTCATCCCTTGGCTATTCCAGTTTATTCTTCAATGAAAAGAAATACCAGGCTGAATATGACCGTACAATGGGAGGCTACGGAACCAACGATGTCTCAGCAGGCAACTACCAGGTGATTAAGGCCCTTATCGGTTTCACCCTTAAAACCCCTGAGTTCAACAATACCGAGGTGATGCTTCTGTTCCATCTCGGATACGCAGTTGCCGTGCATCCAAACCTGCTTGTGACAAACCCGGAGCTTGGAGTTATAAACAGCGTGGCAAGAAATGCCGGCAGAGGTCTTGTTGCAAACCTGGGGTTGAAGGTAAACTATTGGTTGAATGAACATTATGGTGTGTCGCTTAATGGCAGCCTGAGTGGCATGTCGTCCGGATTCATAGATGAAACTGCACCTGACGGCAACTTTCAGATGCCTATGAATCACGCCAATATTAATATCGGATTTGTAATGAATCTTAAGACACCCGCGTTATGAAAAGATCAGTATATTTTTTAGTTATCCCGCTTGTATTTATCTCGTGCAATGGTAGCAGGCTGAATTTCGACAAGGGCATAATACCTCCTGTTCCGGTTAATTTTGCATCGGTAAACTCTTCGTATGACGATTACAATTCGGACCTTCAGATCTCCTGGACCGAGATGACCTTCAGCCTGATATTTTCATCGGACAGAAATTCGTTCGGGGAGGATTTCGACTTTGTCTCGTACGGCGGCCGTATTGTGACTGACCTGGTCAGCGGGGAGTTCGGGATGAATACGAATTCGAATACATATGGACTTCTTGAAGCGGTGAACACCGGAAATAATGAGTTTGGCCCTTTCCTGACAACAGATTTTCCCAACTATTTCCCATGGCATAAAGCAGGGGATGACAAGCGTTTCTTTTATAGCAGTGACCCGGATGAAAATCTGGATATATTTTGTTGCAATTACAGTTTCGGCGATAATGTTTTTCTGGCTTCCGGAACCCCCTTCCCGCTGAGCCAGCTCAATACAGAGCACAACGAAGGTTATCTTTCAATTCATACAGGTGCCGCAGCTGACAGGGAGACTGTCATTTTCATGTCGGACCGCGACGGTTCGTTCGACATCTACAGCGCTTATGGGGAGAAAGGGAAACTGATCAGCGAGTCGGCTTCCGCATCCGTCATACGGTCATCTGTCCTTAGCAGCATTGCCGATGACAAGTGCCCGTATGTAAGCGGAAATATGATTGTTTTTGCTTCCGACCGCACAGGCGGCCTTGGAGGTTTTGATCTGTGGTATTCAGTTTATGACGCTTCGGAATGGTCGGTTCCGGTAAACATGGGTGCTGATATCAACACGGAATATGATGAATACCGTCCTGTTGTTGTGTCAACCGGTGAGTGGTACCTGAATGATCTGATGATTTTTTCCTCCAACCGGCCGGGAGGCAAGGGCGGGTTTGACCTGTATTATGT
>CAZWUB010000269.1:0-3395 GCA_964637415.1 uncultured Rikenellaceae bacterium | reverse complement strand
GGTGAATACCCATGGACTCATCCCAACACCGACTGGTTCAGGGAAACCTTCAGGGAATGGACAAATACCGGTCACCATACATTCAGGGTTACCGGTGGTTCTAAAACTTTCAGATATTTCGCATCGTTTGGAACACAATCTGATAATGGAACATATAAGAGAAGCGCCACCTCTTATAACAGGTACAACTTCAAAACCAATATTGATGCTCAGATCACTCAGAATATCTCACTCAATTTTGATGTAAATGCTTCCGAGGAAGATATGTCATTCCCGACCAGGAGCACGGGAAATATTTTTGCAGGATTGATCAGGAATTTCCCGAATTCTCCGGCTTTGTGGCCAAACGGACTGTACGGACCGGATATTGAATATGGCGATCAGCCTCTTGCAACATCAACATTTGACGGCGGTTTCGATGATGATAAACATTACCGTATCAATCCCATGCTTACGGCAACAATTAAGATTCCGTGGGTACAGGGACTTATCCTAACCGGCAATTATGCCTATGACATGCACTTCCAGGTAAGAAAGTTCTTTGAAAAACCTATCACATTATACTTTTTCGATAAATCAGGATATCTGGCAGCAGGTAATACCGGAATGGAAGACGGTTCAGCCTTTCTTACTGGTATTCCCAGGGCAAGATTTGCCGAGCCAAGGCTGACAGACTATTATTTTGATACGAAGAGAATTACCAATAGTTTAAAACTAAGCTATGACAGATCATTCGGAGTACATACAGTAAGCGGTTTTATTGCTGTTGAAAGTACCGATTATCTGAACAAGGGGATCCAGGGATACCGCAGGTATTTTATTTCAGACCAGCTTCCATATCTGAATGCCAGGGGTACAGATGAAATGAGTAATAATTCTAATCTTCAATCTACTTCAGCAGTTGCCATTGATGGAAGGCTCAACTACTTCGGAAGGGCTACATACAATTATGCTGAGAAGTACCTTTTTGAATTCACGTTACGGCGTGACGGTTCGCTCAGGTTCTCGAAAGATGCAGGCCGGTGGGGTACCTTCCCCAGCGTTCTTGTCGGATGGAGGATATCAAATGAAGATTTCTGGGAAAACAATATTTCCTTTATGAATTACCTTAAGCTTAAGGCTTCATGGGGGCAGATGGGTAATGATGCAGTTAATGCATTTCAGTATCTTACACTTTACGGATTTAATACAGGCTTAATAGCCGGCTCATCAAAGAACTATGCTTCCGGCCTGGCCCAGTCAAGTGTGCCTAACCCTAATATTACCTGGGAGGTTGCAAATATTTTCAATGCAGGGTTTGAGTCACAATTGTTTGAAGGCAGGGTAAGATGGGATGTGGATGCATTCTACCAGAGGCGTACAAATATCCTTTGGAAAAGAGATGCTTCAGTTCCCGACTTCACAGGGATTACATTACCTGATGAAAACTTCGGAATCGTTGACAGCAGAGGTATTGAATCAACTCTTGGATTTAACGGTGAGGCAGGAGATTTCAATTATACAGTGAACGGCAACTTTGCCTTTGCCCGCAACAAAATAGTTGAATATGATGAACCGGCAAGAGCAGTTGACTGGCAGAGATTTACAGGGCATCCTATAAATGCAGTTCTTCAGTATAATGCAATTGGAGTATTTGACGATGCAGCTGATATGCCTGGTTATCCGCGCGTATCTGATTCATATGCAGCTAATTCGGGCGGTGGCGGCGGTATCATTATAGAAGACTATAATAAGGATGGTAAAATAAATGCTGATGACAGGATAATCTATGATTATACAACAGTGCCCGAGATTACCTACGGTATGACAATAGGTCTGAACTGGAAGAACTTCTCTCTGACAACCCTTTTCCAGGGGGTCGGAAATACCTGGTACAGGGCCGATTTTCCGATTATGGGAACCTGGGGTAATTACTGGCAGTATTATGCTGATGACAGATGGACCCCGGACAATAAGACCGCATCCAAGCCAAGAGCTTTTGAAAGAGTTGAAGATTTCTGGAGAGAAAACTATCTTACAGACTTCGATTATTATAACCATGCTTTCATCCGTTGGAAAAATCTGGAGATTGGTTATAACCTTCCTCAGGATTTAATTCAGAAGATCAGACTGAAGAATCTCAGGATCTATTTATCAGGTCAGAATCTGGCTTTGCTCTATAATGCTTTCGCATATAAACACGATCCGGAAGTATCGAATGTTACGAGCTATCCGCTCCATAAGGTTTATGCTGTAGGTGTAAAAGTTGCGTTCTGATGTTAATCTTTAAAAGGAAATGTTATGAAAAAGTTTATAAAAATTTTACTGTCATTTATACTGGTGCTTTTACTTCCGGCATGCGAATCTGAGCTTCTGGATAAGACACCACTGGATTCATATTCCGATGCAACAGTATGGTCCGATCCTGCACTTGCAAGCGCCTATCTGAATTATGCTTATTATCAGTTGAATCAGCCTTTCCAGGGAGTTATGCTGGGTTCAATGTGTGATGAAATGCCCGTTGGCAGGGGAAGCAGCTCCCAGGCATATAACCTGGGTACCATGTCTGCTGATGTTCAGTCAGGATTGCCCGGCTGGCTGGGCTGGAACACTACCAACTGGGGAAATATTCAGAGGATCAATCTGTTCCTTGATAATATTGACGGGATTGCCGCTAAATACCCGGCTTCTGAACAGGCTGCTGTTAAGGCAAAAACTGATGTTCTGAAAGGTGAAGGATTATTCCTCAGGGCATTTGTTTACCATAACTTCTGCCGTCTTTACGGAGGAGTGCCGATAATGAAAACTGCAAACCTCCTGGATGATGATTTCGGTAGTCTTGTAAGGGCGACATTCGAGGAGACTGTCAATTTTATCGTAAAAGACTGTGATGATGCAGCTGCATTGCTTCCGTTAAAAGCCGATCAGGAAATGGGAAGGCCCACAAAAGAAGCAGCGCTGGCACTTAAATCACGGATACTCTTATTTGCGGCAAGCGATCTTACTGCTGACGGAACAGCTGCAAGTGAACTGGTAGGATACAAGGCAGGCACTGCCAGGACCGCTCTCTGGACTGCTGCAAAGAATGCCGCGAAAGCGGTTATGGATCTTGGAGTTGCAAACGGAACGCCCAAGCTGGCAGATTTCGGTGCACCCGATCTGGCAGCGGTTGCTAAAAATTATTACGAACTGTTCAGGTCCTATACTCTGGCAAATGATGAGATCATCTGGGGAAAAATGTACATACTTAACCTGGGGCGGACTCATCGTATAAACCAGACTAACGGTCCCAACGGAGTGAATAACTTCGGCAGGAATGGTCCTTTGCAGCAGATGATAGATGATTACGAAATGAAAGACGGATCAAAATTCTTCGACCATTTCGAAATAGATGCAAATAAGTTATATAAGAACAA
>CAZWUB010000268.1:2424-3514 GCA_964637415.1 uncultured Rikenellaceae bacterium | reverse complement strand
CATCAGACCATTGAAATAAAAATTATATACTGATGAAAAGACTTTATTTGCTATTCGTGATCCTGTCATTGGCAGGTGTTATTTTTGGTCAGCCGCCTCAAAAATTGAGTTATCAGGCAGTCATCCGCAAATCCACCGGGAGTCTTGTTGCCAACCAGACTGTTGGAATGAAAATAAGTATTTTACAAGGTTCTGTTACCGGCACAGCGGTTTATGTCGAAACTCAAACTAAACTCACTGATGCAAATGGTCTGGTGACTCTTGAGATAGGGGGAGGTACACCTGTAAAGGGGATATTTGCAGACATTACATGGAAGACCAATCCCTTTTTTATTAAAACAGAGACTGATCCCAAAGGCGGAACCAACTATTCAATTACAGGAACCGGCCAGATTCTGAGTGTACCATATGCTTTATATGCCGCTTCAGCTCCCCCGACAACCAATGCTAATGCAATCAGTTCAGGAACACTTGATCCGCTTTATTATTCAGCATACAATGATCTTATAGAAGAAGGACGGTTAGATAATACAACCGGAGCTGATATTCTTACAAGAACCCAGGCTGACGCCAGGTATAATCAGAAAATAGGTTTCTTTGCCTACAATAGTGAAGATGATTATAACTATACTTTAGATACACATAAAATTGAGTTTAATCAGGAAGTCTTTGACGATGGCAATTGTTTTGACAATACAAAAGACAGATTTGTTGCACCTGTTGCGGGAGTGTATAGTTTTTCAGTAACCTTGCGTTTTGATAATCCAAGCTTTGCAAATAATACCTTTCATTATATTTATCTCAGCAAAAATGGGAAAAGGTATTGCCTTCTGGAGGAAATAGAATCAGAAAATATAGTTGTTGTACGTAATTCTATAAATTTGAAGCTTGGAGTTTCTGATTATATTGAGATCGAGGTGGACAGCCCCCAACTTAAAATTTATGGTGATTTCTCCTCTCCAACTGAAATGGTACATAGGACATTCTTCAGTGGCCACCTTGTTTATCCGACCAGTTTCTAGATTTTAAGCTAAATGCAATACCCTGAGGTTTTCCGGGTCTATAGTACTATTCAAAACCTGAATTAGCT
>CAZWUB010000268.1:0-2324 GCA_964637415.1 uncultured Rikenellaceae bacterium | reverse complement strand
GAATTAAAACTTGACTTTAATTCGGGGATAACGTAACTTTACATATTATAAATACCTGTCGGAGAACTAAAACATCAATAATCATATCGGCAAATGGAAATCTGGTCAGCTGAAATCAAAGAACTTCAGAAGCTTTATGAATCTTTAAAAGGCTTACTCCCAGATCTGGAGAAAGAGCTGGATCGGCTGGTGGGCGCTGATGATGAAAACATGATTCTGCTATACTCAAGAAGATGTCTTGAGGTCATGATAACAGATCTTTGTGAATGCGAACTTAAACGGTCCCGGAAGACAGAGCCTCTTAAAGGTATTATCGACAAGCTCCATAAGGAAGAAAAAGTACCCGCACACATAATTACTTCAATGCACGGGCTGAACGACCTGTCAAACTATGGAGCCCATCCAAAGGAATTTGAACCGGAACAGTTAAAACCGGTACTTGTCAATCTGAACATAATTATCAAATGGTACCTGAGATGGAAAGAAAGCAGAACTGAAGAAGAGAAACCCGATGTTACGGATGTTCCTTTAAAAAGGGACCATATATCTTATGATCATGCAAAAAAAGGATCTTTAAGATCGCGTGAAAAATACAGACAAAAGATAATTTCAGGATTAATGCTGTTTTCAATTCTTTTCCTTTCGGCTGTCTTCCTGCTGCCTAAATTATTTAAGAAAGACCGTTTCGAGGCGCTTCAGTCTTACGGTGACAGAATATCAGTCGCCATAATGCCTTTCCAGAATCTGACGAATGATTCAACATGGAACATATGGCAGGATGGGATCCAGGATAATCTGATCACAACACTCTCAAATTCTCCGGATCTTAAAATAAGGCACAAAGAATCGGTAAACAGGCTGCTTCAGAATGAATCCGGTGCAAGTTATGCATCCGTAATACCTTCAATTGCCAGAATTATATCACGCAAACTCGAAACTGAGATCTTCATCTCCGGTAGCATTAACCGTGCAGGTCCTGTCGCACGTATTAATGCACAGGTCATCGATTCAGAAACAGATGAGGTATACAAATCTTTTCAGATTGAAGACACTCCTGACAGAATGCTGTTTTCCATCGATTCTCTGTCCACGATGGTAATGGATTTCCTTATAATCTCCAAACTGATAAGAGAATTGCCGGTTTATCTTCAGCACAGGCCTCTTACAAGTTCTCCTGAAGCTTACAGATATTATCTTCAGGGAGAATCGGCAAGAAGCAAAAGAAATTATCCGGTGGCAAGACAAATGTATGAAAAGGCCCTGGAACTGGATTCCGCCTATCATCATATGAAATTAATGATAGCAGTATCTTTTATAAACGAGGGTATGTATGAAGAAGCCAGAAAATGGAGCGATAAAGCATACGAGAAAATCGATCAGATGCCATTACGGCTCCAGATACTTACAAATTCAAATCAAGCCGCTTTTCATGAAACTCCCGTTGAAAAAATAAAATATCTGGAGCAATTTCTCGAAATGGATGACAAATTTCCGGGCACCTGGTATGATATAGGACTGAATTATTCCGGAATGCTTCAGTATGAGAATGCGGTACCTTATTTTGAGAAATCCCTTGAGATATTTGAAAAGATGGATGTCAAACCCTGGTGGATTTACAATTATGTAGAACTCGGTTATGCTTATAACCGTACCGGGCAATATAAAAAGGAAGAAAAGCTTTACCAGAAAGCTGATGAGGATTTCCCGGGAGAACCTTCTCTTGTATGGAGAAAACTTATTTTATCTCTCACTAAAGGAGATACGGCCGTTTCCGGTAAATTACTTCAACAATACAGGTCCATCTACAAAAACAATGCATGGTCAGAATCAGCACTTGAACGGAATCTCGGATGGGCATACACACAAGCCAATATGCCCGACAAAGCCGAGGAAGCTTTCCGTAAATCAGTCAGCCTTGACAGCACCTCACCATGGTGGACTTATTATCTTGCTTACTTCCTGATAGATAAAGAAAGGAATATTGAAGAAGGACTGAGACTCGCCGATAAAGCTCTGGAATTGAGCCAGGGACAGTATGAATGGATCTACACCGACTGTAAAGGCTGGGGTTTGTATAAACTGGGAAGATACCGGGAAGCACTTGATATACTTGAGAAAAGCTGGGAAATGAGAAGAACAAAAGCGGAATATGACCACACGGCATATCTTCATCTGCTTGAAGCAAGAAAGGCTGTAGCTACTCTCTGAAGGCAATGATCTGACAACTTGCTGATATAAAGCATGAAGAAAAATGTAAGCCCCATCGGGCGGCCTGTAATTCATTTCATTATTAGCAATAATTTATTCCTCATTCACTAAATTTA
>CAZWUB010000267.1:1604-3556 GCA_964637415.1 uncultured Rikenellaceae bacterium | reverse complement strand
TGGAGGAGCATGGACAGGGCACTGCCAATATTCCCGTGATAAGGAAAATCCTGGACTATGCAGATAATCCTCATGTCTGGATCATCTGGAATAATTCCGACAGTGACTATACCGGAGAAGGTCTTCCGAAAGGATATGAAGGAATGAGCCTGGAAAATCAGTTCAACATGGTAAAAGACAGGATCGGCAATGTTCATCTTCGTGAATTATTCACTGATTATCCGTGGAGAAAATTATTCAGTCTTCTCAGTAAATCGGGGTACAAAGGTTATCTGGATATCGAATTATCAGATCAAAGTTGTGAACCTGTCAGAATGATGAAAAACTATCGGGTAGGATTCCTTGCATTACAAAATGCCCTTTGATGTAATCCATAAGATTTGAAAATGACAGGAAAAAGAAGCCTGATTAATAAAAGCATACTGGGAACGGCAGGGCTGGCCATGCTTGCATCCGGTATTGGCAAGGCAGAGACCGGCGGGGAGAATAAACCCAACATTATAATGCTTCTTGTTGATGATCTTGGTTGGAAAGATGTAGGCTTTAACGGCAGCCGGTTTTATGAAACACCTAATATAGACAGGCTTGCATCAAAAAGCATGGTGTTTAACAATGCCTATGCCGCCTGTGCAGTTTCTTCTCCTACACGGGCTTCACTTCAGACAGGCCGCTATCCTGCCCGCGTCGGGATCACCGACTGGATACGTGCAAGATTTCAGGTCACCGACGGGAAGATAAATGTCCCGCCTCCATATGAAGAGAACGGTGACAGGAAACTAAGGACCCCTTCAAATCCTTATTGGCTGGACCTTGAAGAGGTAACAATTGCCGAACTCCTCAAATCCAGGGGATACTTTACGTGCCATGCAGGTAAATGGCACCTCGGACCCGACGATTATTACCCTGAAAAACAAGGTTATGACGTTAATATTGCGGGTTGTGACATGGGACAACCTGTCAATTATTTTGATCCATATTCCAACAAACAGGGCGTCACTTTCCCGAATCTTAAACCACGCAAAGAGGGAGAATACCTCGAAGATCGTCTGGCTGATGAACTTACAGAAGTAATCAGACAAAACAAAGACAAGCCCTTTTTTATAAATATGTGCTATTATGCTGTGCACACCCCGTTAATGGCAAAACCTGAAACGATCAGGAAGTATGAAGCTAAAAACAAGGTTGATGATCAGACCAATGCAGTATACGCAGCTATGGTGGAACATCTTGACGATGCAGTCGGGAAACTGATTGATGTACTTGAAGAAGAAAACCTTATGGAAAATACCCTCATAATCTTCTTTTCTGACAACGGAGGCTTGCTGGGTTCAACCGATAACAAACCCTTACGTTCGGGTAAAGGATATCCATACGAAGGAGGAATAAAGGAACCAATGTTTGTATACTGGAAAAACGTTATACGTCCGGGAACAACATGTGATCTGCCCGTTTCAAGCGTCGACTTTCTTCCGACTATCTGTTCAGTGACCGGCACTCCCCTCCCGCCCGACCTGGTCATAGACGGCCGTGATATCAGTCCGGTTTTTCATGGCAGACAGATGAAACAGATCCCGCTTTTCTGGCATTTCCCTCATTACAGGGTAAAGGATATAGTCCCATACAGTATAATTCGTGATGGAGACTGGAAACTTATCAAATGGTATGAAGGAAAGACCTTTGAATTATATAACCTCAAAGAAGATCTGTCAGAAACAAACGATCTTTCTTCATCTCTGTCATCGAGAGTAAAGAAACTTAACCGTAAACTTGAAAACTGGCTGGAAAAGACTGGAGCAAAAATGCCTGTGGAAAAATGATAGTATCAGAGTTATGAACCGAAAATTATTTTTGACACTGGCCTCGTCAGCAGGCGGTGGCATTCTCCTCTCCTGCAAATCAAATATAATGTCTGGTGATTCAGGCAGGTCTTCCGGAAGGATAAAAACAGGATC
>CAZWUB010000267.1:0-1504 GCA_964637415.1 uncultured Rikenellaceae bacterium | reverse complement strand
AGTTTCTCAATCCGGGCGATGGTTCAGTCTCAAGACTGTGTCATGAACCGGGGGTTGCTGTTGCAGTACTTACTGAGATGCTTGCACCATATATTAGCTCAGGAAAACTTACCCTTTTAACTGATCATAAAGTAAAATCAGCTGACGTTGCTGGCGACAGGGTCAGGTCACTCGAAGCGGTCAGCCTCAGAAACGGGAACAAAATTATATTGTCTGCACTATGGTTTGTAGATGCTACCGAATGCGGCGATCTGCTCCCACTTACAGGTACCGAATATGTTACCGGCACTGAATCAAAGAATGAGACTAATGAACTTCATGCTCCCGAGAAAGCCAATCCGAATAACAATCAGGCATTTACAGTATGCTTCGCCATGGATTATCAGCCAGGGACAGACAATATTAAGGATCCTCCGGCAAATTACAATTTCTGGAGAAATTATACACCCCAAATGAACCCTCCCTGGTCGGGAAGATTGCTTGATCTGAAATATTCCAATCCCCGCAACCTGGAACCAAAAGAACTGGGATTCCACCCTGAAGGGATACCAACGGGTAATTCACTGAATCTGTGGCTTTACAGGCGTATTATAAATAAAGCAAATTTTATTGAAGGCACATATAATGGCGACATTACAATAGTCAACTGGCCTCAGAATGATTATTTCCCCGGGAACATAATTGATGTAAGCGAAAAGGAATTCAAAGAGCATGTTGATGCAGCAAAGCAACTGAGCCTTTCGTTGTTTTACTGGCTGCAGACGGAGGCTCCGCGTCCCGACGGCGGACAGGGATGGCCCGGACTAAGGCTCAGAGGTGATGTGATGGGAACTGGAGACGGCATGGCAAAGTATCCTTACATAAGGGAATCACGAAGGACAAAAGCGCTGTTCACCATCCTTGAAGAACATGTCGGTGCAGAAAACCGCATACTGGTTGCAGGAGAAGAAGCCGGAAAAACTTCAGCTCCGTTTTTTGACAGTGTCGGAATTGGTTATTATCACATTGACCTGCATCCGAGCAGTGATGGAGATAATTATATAGATTTCAGCTCTTTGCCATTTCAGATACCACTTGGGGCTCTTATACCTCAGCGGATGAACAACCTTCTTCCGGCAAATAAAAACATAGGTACAACCCATATCACAAATGGCTGTTACAGGCTTCATCCCGTTGAATGGAGCATCGGGGAAGCTGTCGGTTGTCTTACTGCCTTCTGCAAAGAGAAAAATATACCTGCACGAGCTGTTCGGGAACGTAAGGAACTGCTTGAAGACTTTCAGAAACTGATAAGGAACCAGGGAATTGAAACTGACTGGATAAATTAGAATAAAATGAATAAAACACAAACTTATTTCTTAGATAAGATTGGCATGCCAGGACAACTGGGCTGGGGATATCTGGGAATCCTGATCTTTATGATGGGTAATGGTATTGAACTGGGATGGCTAAGTCCTTATCTGGTTGACAGGGGGATGACTATAGAACAATCAGCCTTACTGTT
>CAZWUB010000266.1:0-3581 GCA_964637415.1 uncultured Rikenellaceae bacterium | reverse complement strand
CATTTGCACAGGGAACCCAGCTGGGTTTCATCGCTCAGGAGCTTGAAAACGTATTTCCTGAACTGGTCAGCACCGAAAGTGACGGGTATAAATCTGTTAATTATAACGGTATGATCCCGGTGTTGCTGGAAGCCGTAAAAGAGCAGCATAAGATTATTGACGGAGTAAAGGCAGAGAATAATGAACTTAAAGCCAGGCTGGAGAAACTGGAAGAAAAGTTCAGAGAAAGATTTTAGATGTAAAGGTTGATGTTAAGGCTAACAGCAAAGGGCAAAGGTTGAATGGCGAAGGGTTCAGAACAGGGGTGGTGAGCTGTGACGATTGATGCTCCGTGCTTATTACCTTAAGCAGTTAACGGAAGCAGACCAAAACAAGCAGCAAACCCTGATAAAATCCGTAACTTTTCTCCCCCTGCAGGAGAGATGGCTCGAGGCGAAAGAGGAGGATTGTCGACTATCTAAAGAAAATATTTGACTCGTGTTTGGATTTTTCCTAACTTTTTTAAAAATTCTTTTTGATCAGATGCATAAAATTTTATTAATCCAAATAATTCATTCAATGAAAAAACTTTTTACTCTTGCTGTCATCACACTAATAGGACTGATGCTTTTTGGCCAGACTCCTCAGAAAATGAGCTACCAGGCAGTCATCCGCAACTCTTCGGGCGGTCTTGTAGTCAGCCATGCTGTAGGCATGAAGATCAGCATACTTCTCGGATCTGCATCCGGGACTGCTGTTTACGTTGAAACCCATACTACAACAACCAATGCCAATGGTCTGGCAACAATAGAAATTGGCGGTGGAACCGTTGTGTCGGGAACTTTCGACGGAATATTATGGGGATCGGCAACTTATTATCTCAAGACTGAGATCGATCCGGCCGGGGGGTCAACTTATACAATAGTTGGGACAAGTCAGTTGTTAAGTGTCCCTTATGCACTGTTTTCAAAATCATCGGCTGACGGAGTTGTATTGCCTTATTCC
Source organism: uncultured Rikenellaceae bacterium (assembly GCA_964637415.1). Classification (GTDB taxonomy): domain Bacteria; phylum Bacteroidota; class Bacteroidia; order Bacteroidales; family VadinHA17; genus LD21. The sequence goes on along the minus strand of CAZWUB010000266.1, from coordinate 2,597 downwards.
GGAAGTGCCAGAGCAATGTCAGCGGCAGCAGTGTTTGAGATAACCGATAACGGTACTACAGGCACTCCGGCCACTTTTGGATTAATGGGAATTTCCAAAAACAGTAATGGTATAGGAGTTTATGGTAGGGCTGATGCAACTTCTTCAGGAAATGCGGTAGGTGTCTTTGGAAAGACAAGTTCACCCGGAGGCAGCGGATTAAAAGGAGAAGCTCCTACACTAGGTGTTAAAGGATCAGCAACTTCTACCTCAATTGCTGTTACGTACGGAGTCTATGGAAGTGCAGAATCCGATGATGGATATGGTGTCTATGGTGAATCCCCTAAATATGGCCTTTATGGAAAATCAACAGGTTACCAGGGTCGGGCTCTTGTGGCTGAAGCAACAGGGACAAACAGCATTGGAGTAAGAGGGATTGCCATCAATACAAACGGAACAGGTATATGGGGAGAAGGCGCTAACCAGGGTGTATATGGGACCTCAGAACTTTCAACAGGAAAAGGTGTTTATGGAAATTCAACACACGCTACCGGAATAGCCTATGGAGTATATGGACAATCAAGTTCAGTTGCAGGATACGGAGTTTACGGTACAGCTCCGGTTTACGGAGTTTATGGAATATGCAGTTCTGACAACGGGAGAGCCGTGCGTGGAGAGGCAACTGCCACCACCGGCTCTGCTGATGGTATTTACGGATCAACAAATGCGGTCAATGGATGTGGTGTATATGGTATAGCATTACATGCAACCGGAGAAACCTACGGAGGCCGTTTTACTGCAACCAGCAGCACGGGAACGGGAGTAAAAGCTGACGGGGATAAATATGGAGTTTATGGAATCGCGTCAGCAATACAATCCTATGGTATTTATGGGGAAACAGCAGGCCAGCAAGGCACTGGTGTTATTGGTAAGGCAACTGGTACTTCTAGTATAGGTGTGAGGGGAGAAGGGACACTTTGCGATTTTTATGCTGCCGGTCCCGGATTAAATTATGAAAGCAGTTCATCTGTCAGATGGAAAACAAACATCAAGCCAATACCAAAACCACTTGAAAAGTTAATGGCTTTGCGTGGCGTTTATTTCATTTGGGATGAAGATCATGGTGGACAGCACGATTTAGGTATGATTGCCGAAGAGGTAGGTAAAGTGCTTCCGGAAATCGTTGTATACGAAGAAAATGGTATTGATGCCTGTGGAATGGATTACAGCAAGATCACTCCACTGCTGGTGGAAGCCCTCAAAGCTCAGCAGATAGAGATTGAAATGCTGAAGGCCCGTCTGGAAAAGCTTGAAGGGAAAGCTGCTAATAAAGATAACCTTTAGCTTATTTTAGAATCTGATTATTTAACCACGGAGATCACGGATTTGCACGGAGTTGTCACGGAGAGTTAAACCAGGTGTCTTTTCCGTGCTCCCATGTGCTCTTTGGTAAAATACCTTTTCATATCAGGTTTGATTTTTTAATTCCGCTTGCCTGAATGAAAATTAAGGATAAAATTTTTCCCCTTTTCGAATTTCTAAAAAATATATTTGACTCGTATCCAAATTTTTCCGAACTTTTTAGAAAAATTTTTGCCGGATCAATATAAACCTGAATATTTTACTAAAAACTCAATTCAATGAAAAAGCTATTTACACTTTTAGTAACTACCTTATTAACTCTGATACTATCTGCGCAGGCTCCCCAGAAAATGAGCTATCAGGCAGTCATCCGGAACTCCTCCGGAGCACTTGTCGTCAGTCATGCTGTCGGTATGAAGATCAGCATCCTTCAGGGATCTGCATCCGGGACTGCTGTTTATGTTGAAACCCATACAACCACAACCAATGCCAACGGTCTGGCAACAATCGAAATTGGAGGAGGATCTGTTGTTTCTGGAACATTCTCCGGGATTAATTGGGGGTCTGGAACATATTATCTTAAGACAGAAACTGATCCGGCAGGTGGAATGAGCTATAACATTGTTGGTACAAATCAATTGTTAAGTGTTCCGTATGCTTTATATTCAAAATCTGCAGCAAACGGAATTACATTGCCATATTCAGAAAATGCAACAACGGCCTCAGATGCAGTTTTTAGTATAACTGATGAAACTCCTGGGGTCGGAGGCAAGTTAACTGCCGGAATAAAAGGAATATCAACATCGATATATGGCGTAGGATTATATGGATATAATGATGCCTCCTCCGGGGACTATGCTACGGGGGTATATGGGAAAACAGATTCTCCTTCCGGTATGGGTGTATGGGGGCAAGCTAGTTCTTATGGTGTTTATGGAATATCAACCGGTACCTCCGGAATTGCTGTATCGGGAGTGGCAGGTGGCACAGAAGGCGTTGGTGTTAAGGGAGATGCAAGGGGCTCAAGTGGAACAGGGGTCCTTGGTAAAGCAGATGTTCAGGGTGTTTACGGAGAAGCTTCATCATCCACGGGCAAAGGGATCAATGGATATGTAAGCTCGGGAACGGGAGTAACTTATGGAGTTTACGGAATGTCAATGTCAGTTTCCGGATATGGTGTTTACGGTAAGGCAGCCTCTTCAACAGGTACAAATTATGGTGTTTATGGTGAGTCTGCTTCTGCTAACGGATACGCG
>CAZWUB010000265.1:0-3604 GCA_964637415.1 uncultured Rikenellaceae bacterium | reverse complement strand
CCTTCAGAAGAAGATGAGGGATTTCGATGAGAACTACCTGGAACTGGCTGTAGGATATATGAATGACGGATTGTTTGATGAAGCGGAAGATGTTCTTCGCAGGTTCAAAGGACAGGAACCCGAAGTTAGTTATTTTCTTGGCTGGCTGCTCGACAGGAAAGGTAACAAAGCTGAAGCAGATAAATTCTTCAGAACAGGATCTGCAATGTCAACTGATCTGGTATTCCCTTTCAGACTGGAAGCCCTGAAAGTATTCAGGAAAGCAATCGAATATAACCCTGCTGACGGCAAAGCTTATTACTACATCGGTAATATACTTATGAATAAGCAACCTGAGGCAGCGATCCTTAATTTTGAGAATGCCATTAAACAGGATCCGGGCCTTTCGATGGCATTCAGGAATCTCGGATGGGCTTACAATAATGTTTCCCATGACATCAACAAAGCAATACCTTACTATGAAAAGGCAATAGCGCTTGAAAAAACAGAACCGATGTTTTATTACGAGCTTGATAACCTTTATGAGCTCACCAATACACCTGTTGAGACAAGGCTCACATTGTTCCAGGGTGTCAACGACATTGTAAAGAAACGTGACGATGCATTCGTTCGTCAGGTTACTGTACTTACTCTTGGCGGTCAGCCCGAAAAGGCAATTGAATATCTTGCCGGACAGAATTTCAGCTTCCGCGAGGGCAACTCGAGGGTAAGGGAGGTCATCATTGATGCCCATCTCACACTGGGTAACAGGTATTTTTCACAGAAGAATTATGAAAAGGCGCTGGAGCATTATCTTGCTGCACAGATCCCTGATGAAGAAGCAGGAAGTGCAAGATCGGGTAACAGGGACATTCAGGTTAACTATTTTATTGGAACTGCTTACGAAGCTCTTAAAAAGAAACCGAAAGCAAAAGAATTCTATACTTTGGCTGCCAACCAGACAACCAGAGGTACAATGAGATACTACCAGGGTCTGTGCCAGCTGAAGCTTGGAAATAAAGCAAAAGCAACCGAGCTTTTCAATGCGCTTGTTACCGACGGGGAAGCAGGCATTAATCAGACCTCAGCCAACCGTGCCGATTTCTTTGTTATGTTCGGTGATCGTGAAGCTGATGCTACAAGAAAATCCCAGGCTTATACACTAAGAGGTTTGGGATATAAAGGTTTGGGAGAAAGCAGTAAGGCTTCAGATGACCTGAAGAAGGCTGTTGAACTTTCGGTTGGTAATCTGTGGGCAAGATTTGAGCTGGCAGGTTTAGGCTCAGGGCAGTGAGCGTAGGGCTAAGGGCTAAGAGCGCAGAGCTCAGGGCACCAGCCTCCGCTAAAGCTACGGCTGGCAAAGCAGGGCAGTAATTATCGAGTCTAAGACTCCCCTCCTGGGAGAGCCTGTCCCGCGAAGCGGGAGGCAAGGGGTGGGTTTTGAGGTAAAATGCGACATTATTATGAAAGAATCAATTCCTCTTCTTGCCTGTGCTTTTCTTGCAGGATTGTGTAATGCCTGTAAAAACGATGCTGAAACCAAACCAAACATTGTTTTCATCCTTATCGACGACATGGGGTGGAAAGACCTTGGTTATATGGGGTCGGAATATTATGAGACACCCAATATTGACAGCTTAGCCAGGCAGGGTATGATCTTTACCCAGGCTTATGCCAATGCTGCCAACAGCGCTCCGACCAGGGCCTGCCTTCTTACCGGTCAGTATACACCCCGCCATGGACTTTATACAGTCGGTAATTCCGACCGCGGACAATCGAAAGACAGGAGATTGATCCCCGTAAGGAATAATGAAGAAATATCACTTGATAAAATTTTAATCAGCGAAGCCCTTAAACCGGCCGGTTATAATACTGCTGCCATCGGGAAATGGCATATCGGAAAAAATGCAAAGGATCATGGGTTTGATGTAGGATTCGATCGTAATGAGTTAGGATATCAAAGGGGTCATTTTAAAGATGATGGTGAATATCTGGCTGACAGACTGACTGATGAGGCTATAAAATTCATTGTTGAAAACAATCCGCAGAAAACAGGGAAGCCTTTCTTTCTGTCTCTTTCACATCATGCAGTTCATACACCCATCCAGGCTAAGGAAGAAATAATTGAAAAATACAGACAAAAAGCGGGTGTGGATTGTCATAATGATCCTGATTACGCTGCAATGATACAGAGTGTGGACGAAAGTGTCGCAAGGGTGAATCACACACTTGATGAACTGGGATTGAGTGAAAATACGGTATTGATATTCTTTTCTGATAATGGAGGACATGGGACTTACACTTGCCAGAGACCTTTGCGGGGAGGTAAGGGAATGTTTTACGAAGGAGGTATCCGGGAGCCTATGTTTGTATACTGGCCTGGAAAGGTAAAACCCGGTGCTGTTTGTGATGTGCCTGTAATAAGTACGGATTTCTATCCCACTTTCCTTGAAATTGCGGGAATAGAAAAACCTGATGGCCATATTCTGGACGGAATCAGTATCCTGACATTATTTGAGGGTGAGAAATCAATAGAAAGAGATAAACTGTTCTGGCATTTTCCTGCATATCTGGAATCATATTCAGGTCTGAAGCAGGACTCCCGCGACACAACCTTCAGATCACGTCCTGTAAGTGTCATCCGTAAGGGAGACTGGAAACTCCTTCTGTTTCATGAAGAATGGATACTGGACGGTGGGCGCAATAAGGTTTCAGAAAACAATTCTGTTGAACTATACAACCTGAAAACCGATTTAAGTGAAAATAAGAACCTGAGCAATTCTGAAGCCGGCAAGCGTGATGAGCTGCTGGATGATTTACTGGAATGGTTGTCAGAAACTAAGGCGCCGGTACCTCAGGAAGCAAATCCTGAGTATCTGTAGCCATCATACTATATATTTCTAAATTATGACATTATACTTCAACATTTTATTCATTTGCGAAACTTAAGTTAATTATAATCTATGCAAAGAAGACTTTTTATCAGGAATTCCGGCATTGCAATAGCCGGAGCATCAGTACTGCCTGTTGTTGTAAGATGTGGAGGGAAGCGCCCTAATGAACTAATCAACATCGGAATGATCGGAACCGGATCACATGGTGTTGAAAGGAATTTGAAGCATTACCTGAAATATCCTGAATTGTGCAGGGTAGTTGCCGTTTGCGATGTAAGTATGGATAGAGCAACAAGTGCAAAGAATCTGGTTAACATTACATATAAAACAAGAGATTGTAAAGTTTTTCAGGATTTCAGGGAACTTCTGGATGAAAGGTCAATAGATGCCGTTCAGATTTCCACCCCTGATCACTGGCATGTTCCCATTTCAATAATGGCAGCTTTAAAGGGGAAGCATGTTTGTTGTGAAAAGCCGACATTGACTATAGCTGAAGGCCGTTTACTTAACGATGTGATAAATAAGACAGGTGTGATCTATCAGCTTTCACTAGAAGACAGATTCTTACCCGTCTATCATAAAATGGCTGAGGTGGTACTAAACGGTCGTATCGGGCAGCTTAAACATATCGGGATCTCGCTTCCTGTTCCGGAAATGCCAAAGCAAAATCTGGAAGTGACCACTCCTCCTCCGGATCTTGATTATGATCTCTGGCTCGGTCCGGCAAAGGA
>CAZWUB010000264.1:0-3637 GCA_964637415.1 uncultured Rikenellaceae bacterium | reverse complement strand
GAACAGGCATTTGGACGAGCAAGCTCATCTGAAATAGAAAAAAATTCTCTCAATGTTGTCGGTGTAATTAAGGATATCAATGTCGAAAAGCTTAATCAGCCTGTTTCCCCGACCGTATTCGAATGTTCCGATCATTTCGGGATTAATTATTTATCCTGCAGATTATTACCGGGCGATTACTCCGGGACAATGGATTACATAAAAAAAGTATGGAATGAAGTGTGTCCCGAGACTCTTTTTGAATACAATTTCTATGATGAATGGCTTGATACACTTTACAAATCTGAAACACATTCGACTTTTGTTATACGTGTGTTTGCAATAATATCGATAATCCTGTCATGTCTTGGAACCTTTGGTATTATCCATTTTACCTCACGGCAAAGGACAAAGGAGGTTGGCATAAGAAAAGTACACGGGGCAAAGATCGCAGATATTATAAGAATTCTCAATTGGAGTATTTTAAAGTGGATCATGATCGCATATATAATAGCAGTTCCCCTGTCTTATTTTTTAATGAAAAAGTATCTGCAGGGGTTTGCTTACAAAACCACGCTTATATGGTGGATTTTTGCAATCGCGGGAGTAATGGTCCTGGGTATTGCATCAATAACTGTGAGCTGGCAAAGCTGGAGGGCGGCAACAAGAAATCCGGTGGAGGCGTTGCGGTATGAATAACCCCCAAACCCTCCAGGGGGGGCTTAAAGAGGACTAATACAGAAGTTGGGAATAAAAATGTAAAGAAAAATGGAGGTGAAACAATTAGCAGGATTAAAAGTCCCTCTGGAGGATATAGGGGTGGACTTTCTGGATGAATATAACTTTATATATCAGTAAAGATATGGAAGAACTTGAAAAATCTATGTATTATGGGGCAAAGCCAGTAACAATGGAGGCTGCCAGGTTACTTCGGGAGAATATGACATATCATGAAAAATTGCTTTGGGAAAAACTTAAATCAAAACAAATCTGTGGAGTCAGATTTCGCAGACAACATCCGATTGATTTTTTTATTGCAGATTTTTACTGTCATGAAGCAAAGCTGGTTGTCGAAATTGATGGGGAGATACATAATCAACAAACGGAATATGATGATGGTCGGACAGCAGAAATGGAAAGGTATTTTATAAAGGTTATAAGATTTACGAATTCAGAAATTGAAGACAATATAAAAAATGTTGTCAAAATTATTGAAAGTGAAGTAGAAAACAGAATTAAAAGTCCCCCCTGGGGGATTTAGGGGTGGATTTTCTGCAGAGCTGGAGGGCGGCAACAAGAAATCCGGTGGAGGCGTTGCGGTATGAATAAATTGCTCAAACTAATTTGATTCTATTATGAATTTAAACCAGATTTTCAGAAGTATTTTCCGAGACCGGTTAAATAATCTGATAATAATAGTCAGTCTTGCCGTTGGATTGGTGAGTATTAATCTGGTTGTTCTTTTCATCAGCAGGGAACTTGGCACTGATAAGTTTCATAAAAACAGTGACAGGATTTATGCACTGAAATGTGATGATCCCTGGATGCCCGGTAAACAAATGTATCATTGCCGTTACGGATCGGCAGAATACATGAAGAACAATTTTGCCGGGGTGGAAGATTTTTGCCGGGTGAATAATTCCAATGCACTTAAGATAAGTTCAGATAATGAAGATTATTTTGAAAATTCCCTTATCATCGGAGCTTCGGAGAATTTCTTCAGGTTTTTTTCATACAGACTTCTGACAAATAATCCGGAAACAGCACTGGAAGCCAATAACAGCCTGGTCATTTCAACTGAAACAGCAAACAAATATTTTGGTGACCATGATCCGGTAGGAAAGATAATTACTCTGGTTAACCGGAATAAACCAGAGGAGATGACAGTAACCGGTATCTTCGAAAAACCTGTTGAAAATACCCAGATCAATTTCGATATGGTGAGGTTGATTGGTAATGCCGACAGCCGCTGTTATGTAAGATTGGCTGAAAATACTGACCGGGAGGATATGGAGAAACTCTTTGCAGAAAAAAAAGATGTTATCCCTGTTATTCACACAGGAGTGCCTGGCCAATATTACCTTGAGCCACTAAGGCTCGCCTATTTTGATACTACGCGGCGAATGACTATCGAGAACAGCCGTGATGAAAGAGATATATGGATCGCACTGATCATTGGCCTTATAATTATAGGGGTCGCCATCTTCAATTACCTGGGAATACTTGCAAACAAATTCCACCGGAAAATAAAGGAATATTATCTGCGAAGAATAAACGGCAGTTCACTTTCAAACCTGGTAAACCGGTTTGTACTGGAGAATTCAATTATTGTTGTATTTTCATTCATTCTGGGCCTGTTCCTTATGCATGACGGATTACACTTCTTTAACAACCTGACAGGCAGTAATATCACAAGTTCATTCATTAGTAAACCCGGTCAAATTGCAGTTCTGGGTGCAATCCCCGGATTTTTAATACTGGTCACATTTTTATTCACGTTTTATCTGATCCGGTCAATTCTCAGTTTAAATTTATTAAAAACAGATCAGGATCATAAAATAAAAACAATTCAAATACCTGTCTTTAATGTACTTCAGCTGGCAAGCTCAATAGCACTTATTATTTGTTCCATTGTAATTATCCGGCAGATTAATTTCATAACAAACAAACAGATCGGTTTGGATAAAGAGGTGATAGAGGTAAAAATACCTGCGCAGTATAAAGACAAAGCAGGAGTCTTTAAGGAGGAACTGATGAAACACAGTTCTGTAAAAAATGTTTCAGTAGTTGGGGCTTCTCCGCTTCTCGAACATTTCCTGCTGGCATTAAAATATCAGGAGAATGGGGTTGAAAAGCAATATTCTCCTTCAGGATTCAGCGGTGATGAAAATTACCTTTCGGTGCTTGGAATTGAACTTGTTGCCGGAGATGATTTTTCTGAAACCCTTTCTGCAAACACAAATAAATGCCTGATCAATGAATCTTTTGCCAGGTTATTCAAGGACCAGGATCTGGTGGGAAAGGGAATACCCGGGATGGAAGATAAGATCATTGCAGGAATAGTCAAAGATTTTCATTATTCAGATCTTAAATCTTTTGTGGAACCGGCATTTATTTCATTCGATAATAAAGGTGGTCATCTTTTGGTGAAAGCATCAGATAACCAGGTCACTAAGGTCAGAGAAGCAATTTCTTCTGTCTGGCAGAAGCTGATCCCTGATTACCCAGAAAATACAGAATCTGTAGGCGACCGCTTTGAATGGTATCACAGGGAGAATGTCAACTTTAAAAAACTTATTATAACGTGTTCACTGATAAGTCTTTTCCTTTCACTGATAGGATTGTTTGCTGTCTCATATCAGAAAACCAGATCGCGGACAAAAGAAATCGGAATAAGGAAGATCAATGGTGCAAAGATCTCTGATATTCTGAAAATGATCAATTCAGATTTTTTCAGATGGACAATTATTGCCTTTATTATGGCTGTTCCTGCTGCAGGGTATGCAATGTACAGGTGGCTTGAAGCTTATGCTTATAAAACTGAATTGAGCTGGTGGATCTTTGCTCTGTCGGGATTACTGGTACTTGCAGTTTCTCTGCTGACTGTGAGCTGGCAAAGCTGGAGGGCTGCAACAAGGAATCCGGTTGAGGCATTGCG
>CAZWUB010000263.1:0-3642 GCA_964637415.1 uncultured Rikenellaceae bacterium | reverse complement strand
GCAGGTCGAATTATTTTTTTAAGATTTCTACGAATTATTTGTTTAGTTATTCAGGATTTTCATTATCTTTAAAGTGAAAGTCAATGTCATATTATTAATATTTTAAATAATATGACACGTGACAAAAGAAATTTAATTAAGGAGCGTTTGCTAAGACAAATAAGGATGCAAACGACAGGTAGTCCGGCTGATCTGGGTGGATTCTTTGGAATAAATGAACGGACTGTAAAGAGAATGATCCGTGAACTCCGGAAAGAGGGATACAATATTGTATTCTGGCATGCCGGTAATACCTATATCATAAGGAGTGATGTTAACGATATTGCTGTTTGACGCTTATTCTGGAAGGAAGGATTTTATCGGAATTTCCGTTTGTCGCTTCTTCCGGGAGAAGGTATTATCAGGAAATATAATACCTTGATATTTGCCCCGCTGCCCGGAAGGCAATTACATTTACCGGCCTATAGCAACAGTCCATTTATTTTACTTTACCGACGGCTTCTTCTTTAAGGGGCTGAAGATATTGTTTTATTATTGCCCATATCATTGAGGGATCAATAGCATCATAAGCATGTATCAACCTATTACGAAATCCGACGATCTTTCTTGCATTTACAAGACTATCGTCTGGATTAAGAAGGTCATACTTATTAACAGCCTCTCCAATAATTCCGAGATGACGTTCAACAGCACTCTGAGTTTTCAAGTCATTTTCGTATTGAGAGAAGGTCGTTATCGACTTTGTAAATTCTTCGATCAACTCAATAGAATGAAGAATGTCAGATAAGTATTTTTGACTTTTTTCCGTCATAAATGAGCACTTTCGTTGCGTCAATACTTTTCCTTAGATATGGATTACGGATTCTTGAATCAGTTAATAAGTCCACTTTACGATTGAATAGGCTTTCAAATGAATCCCATATTGAAATAAGCTTTTCACCTCTCTTAACTGGATCCGGTTCATCAATCTCTATTAATAGGTCAATATCACTTTTTGAACTATCAAATTTATCACTAATAGCAGATCCAAAAGCATATAAGTATTTCACATTATGAGTCTTAAACAGCATAATGAAATCTGGCAGATGCTTTGATATCTCATCTTTAATAATCATGACTCAAAGATAGTGTAAAATACAGAAAACTCAATTTTTGAGTTTTCGGCTTGTTGCTACCTTTAAATAAAAACCCCGGGCTGATTACTTTCTGAAGTCACAGATTTCCTCAACCCGGGGCAAAAAGGAGCTCCTTTTTATGGGAACTCCTTCCCAGCACTTTTTATTGCAGCGAGATATCTTCAAATCCCTTTTTACAACCTGTCCGGACTGTTAAATATCCCGTTTTCAACTTTTACTATAACCAAATTATTATGGTCCGGGGACAGAACCATAAAAAAATCAGCGTATTTATTCACATGTTATCAACAGGTTAATTAATTGAACCTTAGTTAATTATTGAAAATACGTTGATTTGGCTGTTAATAACTATCTATTGTGACCATTCATTGGGCTGACGGTCCCAGCGATGCTTCTCAAGCTCCCTCATCAGGCTGGGATCAAGAGGTCCGGCATCACTTGTTGCAATATTTGACCTTACATGGGATTGTTTACGCATCCCCGGGATAATTGTACTTATTGCCGGTTCTCCCAGAATAAACCTCAGGGCCATTTCTGACATTGTCATTCCTTCAGGAACAAGTGTTTTAAGAGCATCGGCATGTTCGACGCTGGAATCGAGGTTTTCCTTTACAAAATATGTATTCCGCCAGTCACCTTTCGGCCATGTTGTTTCTTTGGTCAGGGTACCTGTCAGGGACCCTTCATCAAAGGGGACTCTTGCAATGACCGCAACATTCTTTTCCCGGCAGGCAGGGAGGAGTTCATCTTTCGGATTCTGATCGAAAATATTATATATCACCTGAACGGAATCAATAAGTCCGCTTTTAACAGCTTTTACGCCGTTCCATGGCTCCCAGCGGTTAACACTTATTCCAATTGCATTGAATAATCCCTGCTCTTTGAGCTCTATCATCTTTTTGATACCCCGGTCATCTTCCAGCCAGCTGTCTTCCCAGGTATGAAACTGCATAAGATCATAAGAATCTATCCCTGCATTTTTCAGGCTTCTCTCGACAAAATCCTGAATATGATCCGGAGGAAAACAATCTTCAAGAGTATATTCACGTTTGCTTGGCCATTGGAAATTCTTTGGCGGCATCTTGGTGGCAGTGTAAATTTTCTTACCCTTATTGCCCCTTAAAAGTTGTCCGAGCAAACCCTCACTTTTCCCGCGACCGTAACCCCATGCCGTATCGAAGAAATTACATCCGAGGTCAACTGCCAGCTGTAGTGATTTCAATGATTCTTCATCATCCGAACCTGTCCATGATCCCATCCCCCACATACCGTAACCGATCTCGCTGATCTTCCAGCCTGTTCTGCCAAATGTTCTGTATTGCATAATTCTTTTAATTAAATCAGACTCTAATATACCTTTTTTTAACCACAAATTATTTCAAAGTAAATTCAAATGATAATAAATATATTTTATCATAACTTTACAAAAAAATCATAGAATGATCACAAAAGAGAAACTCAATATAACTTTAAGAAATCTTCCTGATTCATTTACTATTGATGAATTAATAGATCAATTGATTTTTATGGAGAAGGTTGAGGAAGGAATAAGACAGTCCGTTCAGGGGAAAGTTATTTCGAATGAAGATGTCAAAAAAATTATTGATAAATGGTCAAAATAGTCTGGACTGAATTATCAATCCAGGATTTAAAAGAATTATTTGATTACATAGCGGAAGATTCAAACCGCTACGCCACTATAACAGTGACCCGGGTATATAACAGAGTACAACCAATTTCAGAAAATCCATATATGGGCCGCATTGTCCCTGAAATTAATGAAAAGCCTATCAGAGAGATCCTTGAAGGCAATTACAGAATTATTTACCGGATAAAAAATAAAACTCAAATAGATATACTCAGAGTGTTTCATTGTGCCAGACTATTAAAAAAGAAGCATCTTCGATAAACCATTCATGGTTTACACAGCAAGAATATCTCTGAGTTTATTAATTTGTGAAGTATCGTATCCTGTTCCGGAAAGATATTCTTTTATTCCCCCATAATGGTTTTCAACACGGTCGATAACAGTCAATATATCCTCCCGCTTCTGCTCTACAGCATACAGCACAGCCTCAGACGGGAAGAAACCGAGGGTGAGGATCTTTCTTAATTTTAGTCTTCTTTTAAAGTGAGGCAGGATCGAATCGTTTGAAGTCAGATAATCCCTGATGATTTCCTCTCTGTCAACATCTGCAATCATCTGCAGCAGTGCGATCAGTATCCCGGTTCTGTCCTTGCCGGCCTGACAATGAATAAGCATAGGAGTATTATCCGGTTCAGGTATCATTGCAGCTATTGTGCTGAAAACAGGTCTCATAGCATCAACAATTTCAACATAGATCCCGTTCAGTACCCTGTCTATTTCATCAGGATCATAATTATGTTTCAATAGTGGTCTGAGTCTCTGTCGGGTTACACTTTCAAATTTCAGTGGAATATTTAAGATCTCAATACCGGGAATTTCTGCTTTACCTGATGAGAATTCCGAAGGATCTCTCAGGTC
>CAZWUB010000262.1:0-3683 GCA_964637415.1 uncultured Rikenellaceae bacterium | reverse complement strand
ATTTTTGGTGCCATTGCAGGTGCAATGTGGGGTCCGGTAGCTTTTCTCTGGATAGTCCTCGGCTCGGTATTCGCCGGAGGAGTTCATGATTATTTTTCAGGAATGCTGTCAATTCGCCATAACGGATTAAGCATCACTGAGATAGTCGGTATTTACCTGGGGAAAGGTGTAAAGCAGTTCATGCGGGGCTTCACAGTAGTGCTGATGGTACTTGTGGGCGCAGTTTTTATTATGGGACCGGCCGGGATACTTGCAGGTCTGACACCCGAGGCTCTTACAATGACCTTCTGGGTGTGGGTGGTATTTTTATACTATGTACTTGCAACAATGCTTCCTATCGATAAAATAATAGGAAGGATATATCCTCTTTTCGGATTTGCACTTCTCTTCATGGCATTAGGTCTCATTATTGCATTATTTGTGAAAGGATATCACATTCCCGAGCTGACGTTATCGAATTTCCGGAATTTTCATGGAAATCCAGAAAAGTTCCCGGTCTTCCCGATGATGTTCATCACCATAGCATGTGGTGCCATATCCGGATTTCATTCCACTCAGTCGCCCCTTATGGCAAGGTGCCTGACAAACGAGAGGCTTGGCAGGAGGGTGTTCTATGGTGCAATGATATCAGAAGGAATTGTTGCAATGATCTGGGCGGCAATAGGGATGAGTTTCTATGGCGGTGTCGGGGCGCTGAATGAGGTGATGACCGCGCAGAAAGGCAATGCAGCTTATCTTGTTAATGAGATATCAAACTCACTTCTTGGAACATTCGGAGGGATACTTGCCCTTCTGGGTGTTGTTGCTGCGCCCATAACATCGGGTGATACAGCATTCAGGAGCGCCAGACTGATAGTCGCCGATTTCCTGAAATACAAACAAGGTCCGATAAAGAACAGACTCTTTATCAGCATTCCGCTTTTTCTGGTTGGATTTCTGCTTACGAGGATCGACTTCGCAATTATCTGGAGGTATTTTGCCTGGTCGAACCAGACACTTGCAATGGTGGTACTCTGGGCAATAACGGTTTATCTCCTGCAATCACGGAAATTCTATTGGGTAACACTTATACCGGCCTTTTTCATGACAGCAGTAAGCGTTACATATATATTATTTGCACCGGAAGGATTTTCACTTCCGGGAGGGATATCTTATACTATAGGGATTGCTGCTGCAATCACGGCTCTTGCTGGGTTTCTTTTTTATAAGCAGAAGATTGAAAAAGCTGCGCCGGATTTTGTATAAAATATTTTCTTATAAATAAAATGGCTATTTGATATTATGTTTTATCAATTTATATACAAGCATTATTTATTACCCCCTTCCCGACCTTCCCCCAGGGGGGAAGGAGATCTTTTCCCCCACTGGGGGAAATAAGAAAGGGGGTAAGTGGTTAATAGTTAAAGTGTTTGATAATAATGCATTGTGCATTTAAGAAGCTTAATATTTTACAATTTATAATTCATTGCTAATACTCAATTATTTTAATTTCATCAGAAATGAAAAAGATAGTCATAGCAGGAGCAGGCGGATTTATTGGCGGACATCTGGTCCGGGAAATGATCAGCAAAGGCCATAAGGTAAGGGCAGTCGATATAAAACCATTGAATGAATGGTATCAGATCCAGGATGATGCCGATAACCTTGTGCTCGATCTCCGTCTGAGGGAAAACTGCTACAGGGCTGTCAACGGATATAATGAGGTCTTCAACCTTGCCGCCGATATGGGTGGAATGGGATTCATTGAGAATAACAAAGCTGCCTGTATGATCAGCGTTCTTATCAACACACATCTGCTTATTGCTGCACGCGATTGCGGGATCGAAAGATTTTTCTATGCATCCTCGGCCTGTGTATATAATGCTCAGAAACAAACGGATACCGATAATCCGGGACTAAAGGAATCAGATGCTTATCCTGCCCTGGCCGAAGATGGCTATGGATGGGAAAAGCTTTTCAGCGAACGGATGTGCCGTCATTTCATGGAAGATTTCGGACTGAAGACAAGAGTCGCCAGGTTTCATAATGTTTACGGGCCCTACGGAACGTGGGACGGAGGCAGGGAGAAAGCCCCTGCAGCAATTTGCCGGAAAGTGATAGAAGCCGGTATCACGGGAAAGAAGGAAATAATGATTTGGGGCGATGGTCTGCAGACAAGGAGCTTTATGTTCATAGACGACTGTATAAAGGGTATCAATGCTATTATGTACAGCGATATAATTGAACCGCTCAATCTCGGAAGCAGTGAAATGGTCTCAATTAACGGGCTTGTCGATATTGTTGAGGAGATTGCCGGATACAAGCTTGAAAGGAAATATGACCTTACAGCTCCGAAGGGAGTAAGAGGACGAAACAGTGACAATACCCTTATCAGGCAATACCTTAACTGGGAACCTTCAATCCCGTTGAGAACAGGAATGAAAAATACTTATGACTGGATAAAGGAACAGATTCTTGCCGGCTCATCTGAGATTAAGAACCGCGACCGTTTCAACCGGTAACAATATTTTATATGAAGAAGAAAAAGGTGCTTGTCAGTGGATGTTATGACCTTCTTCATGGGGGACATATAGCTTTTTTCAAGGCTGCTTCCGCCTATGGTAAATTGTATGTCAGCATTGGCCGGGATAATAATATCAATGGTTTGAAAGGGAAGAAACCATATTTTTCGGAGCAGGAGAGACTTTACATAGTTAAGTCCATTAAATATGTGGGGGATGCTTTCCTTGCATCCGGAAATGGTATGCTGGATTTTGAACCTGATTTGAAGAAGCTGAAGCCCGATATTTTTGTTGTTAATCGTGATGGTCATTCTGCTGATAAAGAAGCGCTTTGTAAAAAGGAAGGAGTTGAATACATTGTTCTTGACAGGATACCTGAGCCCGGATTACCCGGACGATCAAGTTCTGAGACGAAAAGAGAGCTTAGGTTTCCATTCCGCTTATGTATAGCCGGAGGGTGGATCGATCAGCCATGGGTTTCAAAAATCCATCCGGGATCAGTTGTAGTAGCTCAGATCTGGCCAACGATGGATTTTAATGACCGGTCGGGACTGGCAACAAGTTCGAGGAAGGTGGCGATAAAGATCTGGGGTGACCGTTATCCTGACGGAGATCATGAGACAAATGCACAGTTATTGTTCGGAGCAGAAAATCCTCCCGGCAGGCCTTATGTTTCAGGTTCACAGGATCAGATCGGACTTCTTTATCCGGGGATCAACAGGCTGTATTACCGGGGTGGTTACTGGCCTGAAAAGATCCAGTCAACAACTGATAAGGAAACATGTGAATGGCTGAGTGAAGTGATCCACCTTGTACCTGTTCATCCGCGTCCCACGGGATATGATCCTTTGAAGCTTATGAATCTCGAAAAATCAACTATCAGGGAGCTTGGTGAAGCAGGTGACAGCTGCTGGGAATCGATACTTAAGAAAGATGTTTATGGTCTTGGCAAATCAATGACAACAACTCTCCGTACCTGGAAAAAGATACTTCCGCTTACTGTCCCTGACCCGATTATGAACGAACTGGAAACGAAATATTTCCCGAATTATCCCGGAGCCATCACCTCGGGCAGCGGTGGAGGGTATATTATGGTAGCGTCAGATAAGCCGGTGGAGGGAGCGGTGAAGATAAAGGTGAGGTATTAGCGGAGGGCTCTGTGGAGTGAGGGGGAGATGAGGA
>CAZWUB010000261.1:1574-3701 GCA_964637415.1 uncultured Rikenellaceae bacterium | reverse complement strand
CATAATGCAATTCTTGCAGGATTCCAGGGTCAGCGTCAGTGGACCGATCATATGCCCAACGGTGATTTTCTGGAAGCCATTCTTTGTTCATCATTTGACTGGAACGGTATCAGGCCTCCGTATCTGGTTGCTACCGAAAATGACGCAATGAATGGTGTACCCATGTTGTTCGGTTATCTCCTTACAAACACTGCACAGATGTTCTCGGATATCCGTACATACTGGAGCCCGGCTGCAATTAAAAGGGTTACAAAAGTAAAACCCGAAGGCCTTGCTGCAAACGGATTCATTCATCTTATTAATTCAGGTGCATCGGCACTCGATTTCTCAGGAAGAGAAACATTAAACGGAGAACCCTGCATTAAACCATTCTGGGAAATAACATCCGCTGATGCCAGGGAATGCCTGAAGGCAACCCTTTGGGAACCAGCCAGCCTTGGATACTTCAGGGGAGGAGGATTTTCTTCACAGTTTAATACAAAGGGAGTTATGCCGCTTACAATTTCCAGGATCAATCTTGTTAAAGGTATTGGTCCTGTTATGCAGCTTGCAGAAGGCTGGACAGTCGAACTTCCTGAAAAAGTACATAAAATACTTACCGACAGAACTGATCCGACATGGCCGACAACCTGGTTTACTCCCCGCCTTACTGGAACCGGAGCTTTCAGAGATGTGTATTCTGTCATGGCCAACTGGGGAGCAAATCATTCTGCATCAAGCTATGGACATATCGGGGCAGATCTTATCTCACTCGCCTCCTTACTCAGGATCCCGGTATGCATGCATAATGTACCTGAAGACAAGATCTTCCGCCCCAGCTCCTGGAATGCTTTCGGAATGGATAAGGAAGGATCAGATTACAGGGCATGCCAGGCCTATGGAGCATTATACAGATAATCAGACAGCTCTTTCTGATAAACAATGAACAACAGTGATGACAGGAAAATAGAGATCGGCAGGGAAACACTTCACGACCTGAATATAATCCGTAAATGGACAATGTTCCTTTCAGTAATCGGATTTATAGGAACAGCTGGTTTCCTTATAACCGGCCTTTTTACAGGTGTTTTTCTTTCGGTTTTTGATGCGGGCAGAGGAAGTACGGGAATCCCGGGGTGGATTTCTTTTATTGTTATAATTTTTATGACCCTTGTCCTTCTTTTCCCTGTCATCTACCTGTTCAGATTCTCAAAACTCACTGCCATAGCTGTTAACTCCGGTGACAGCCTGAAATTAAAAGATGCATTCAGAAACCTGAGAAGATATTGTGTCTTTTTCGGTATCCTGGTCATAGCAGCCATAGCAGTATATTTATTTGTCATTATAGCAACAGTTTCCTCAATGTCCTTCGTGAAAGGACTCGGATGAAGTTACTATCTTCCAATTAAGGGGGAAATTGCCGCAAACTAAAACCTGTATATGTCCGGAGGAGATATTGTAATTGTTTTTGACTGTGGTGCAACTAATGTAAGGGTCATCGCCATCGACAGCAAAGGATCTGTAATTGCTTCTGATTCTTCGCCAAACAACACATCACCCGATCCATTCAATCCTGCATGGAGGATATGGGATGTAAACGGGATATGGCAAAAAATGTGTAATGCATCATTAACTGTAACAGGGAAAATAAACCGCAATGATATTGCAGGTGTAACAGTTACAACTTTCGGGGTCGACGGTACTCTTTTCGACAGATCGGGCAATATGCTCTATCCTGTTATTTCATGGCAATGTGAAAGGACAGCTCCCATAATGGAGAATATCGGAAAGTATATTCCCCTCATCGACCTTTATAAGGAATGCGGCGTTCTGCCATTCACATTCAATACAATCAATAAGCTTATCTGGTACAGGGAACACAAACCGGACCTTATTGAAAAGAGTCACAGGTTCCTCTTTATGCCTTCTATCATTTCATTTTTTCTTACAGGAGAGATGATAAACGATACGACAATGGCCGGCACCTCCATGGCGACCGGTCTGGCATCCCGTAAATTCTCTCCTGAAATTTTAAGCAGGATCGGTTTCCCTGCCGCTAAGTTCGGAGATCTTGCCGAACCAGGGACGGTGACCGGTCAGATAAGCCAAAATGCTTCAGAGCTGACAGGTATACCCCGTGGTATTCCC
>CAZWUB010000261.1:0-1474 GCA_964637415.1 uncultured Rikenellaceae bacterium | reverse complement strand
CGGTGTGACCGGAGATGTTTATGAAACAATGATCTCAGGAGCCGAAAAAGTGCCCCCCGGGTGCAACGGAATAGTTGTCATCCCAAAATTCTATGAAGAATTAAAAGGGAAACCGGGCGGACAGATCCTTGGTCTGACAATGGAATCGACCCGCGATGAGATTTACCGTGCAATGCTTGAAGCATTGTCTATCAGGCTGGTTGAAGGGAAAAAAGCACTGGAAAATGCCGGTGGTTTTAAAACCGGAAGTATTTTATGTGTCGGAGGAGGTTCGAGAAACAGACTCTGGAATAAATTACGGGCTGATTTTACAGGCGTCCCCCTGAAAGTAATCGGCCAGAAAGAGACTACAGTGCTCGGGGCATCCCTTTTTGTGCAGGCAGCATGCAGAAACGCATCCACCCCCGAGGAAGCCCGATCAAAAATCAACTATGAACCCGAAATAATTGAACCTGACAATAAATAAGCCCCTGCGCCCATTGGCCGCTGAAGTTATAACGAAGGCGCCCCTGCGCCATTGCGCCCCTGAGCCTCTGCGCCATAACACCGTAATACCGCAAAACCGCAAAACCTTGTAACATGGATATAACATATTTTAACGGCACCTTCCTGCCTAAAGATGAAGTAAGAATAAGCCCTGACGACCGCGGCTTCCTGTTTGCCGACGGCATCTATGAAGTTGTGAGATGGTATCAGGGATTCTTTTATGACATGGAAGGCCACATGTGGAGACTTAAGCGGAGCTTGAAAGAGCTTATGATAAGCTGGCCCGGTGCGGATTCTTTTCCATCAATTGCCGCTGAGCTTATTGAAAGGAACCAGCTTAATGAAAAGCCTTCCCTGGTATACCTGCAGGTAACACGCGGAGCAGCTAAAAGGACACATGCATTTCCTCCTCCAACACTACCTTCAACTGTTTATGCCAATGCATGGGCATTCAGACCTGATCCGGAAATGATCGGAAAAGGGATACGGGTAATGATAACAAAAGAACCCCGATGGAACCGATGTGATATAAAATCAGTTTCACTTCTTCCCAATATTCTTTCTTTCCAGAATGCAGTGGAACGCGGATGCCTCGAATGTATGTTTGTCAGGGATGGCCTGGTAACCGAATGTGCTCATTCCAATGTGTTTTTTGTCGCCGGTGATGTTCTGTACACCCATCCCGAATCAAATAATATCCTTTCGGGGATCACCAGAAAAAATGTTTTGCGCCTGGCCCGTCAGTCAGGAATACCTGTAAGAGAATCCCCCCTTGCCGAAAACAGGCTCAGCGATATAACAGAAGCATTCATAACAAATACCTCCTTCGAGGTCGCCCCTGTCATTCAGATCGACAACAAGCCAGTCGGCAAAGGTGTCCCCGGCCCGGTAACAACTCTCCTGAGAGAAAAATTCCAGGCTGACCTTGTATCAACCACCCCGGCCGGGAAAGCAAAATTGTAACCATTTCAAAATCAGCAATCCCGGC
>CAZWUB010000260.1:0-3702 GCA_964637415.1 uncultured Rikenellaceae bacterium | reverse complement strand
GTATTATGAGTCTTCATTCTGGCAACTGACACTATATAGGAATCAGGATCAAGGATAACCGATGAAACCCTTATAGGCTGAGGCCTGAAATCCCTTTCATTTACGACATACATCATTTCAAAGGGCTCGTCATCCAGATCGACAAGCTTAACCGGGTATTTTGATAACAGCCTGAAATAGCCGTAGTTGTCAAATCCTTCAAGTGTCGGGCAGCTTGCTGAGGATTCTGCAATTATGACATTATCTAGTTTTCTTATCGATTTCAGGAATTCAAGAATGCCTTCAAGTGTTTCGACATGTGTACAAGCAAGGGGGACATAAATAAGAACGTTATTTGGTTTCAGGACAATCCTGCGTTTACCTATGGCCCGGCGGATCTCATCCGAAAATGGGCGGAGAGCCCTGAAGACCATATCAGCGCGGTCAGTTCCTGTGGTAAGAGAAACTGAAGCGCTTTTACCGGAGGAAAATAAATCTGAGTTGAAAGCTTTCAAAGGATTCATGAATGTCATCGCAGCACCACCAATCAGTGATGTCCTGAGGAAATCTCTTCTGTTATAATAAGCCATAAAAGATGTTTTAATGAAAACGTAATAAAGTTAGCATATAAATTTAACTGACAGGTGATAATGTTTCCTAAATTTGCTGGTCATAAGGTATATTCAAATGATCAGGAATGAGGAAACAATATGTGCTCCGGCAACTTCGGGAAGCGGAGCCATAGCTATTATCAGGATGAGCGGCAGGCAGAGCATCTCAATCTGTGGTATGATATTTTTCCCGTCTGATCGTACGATAAGGATCAGCGAGCAAAAAGGATATACAATAGTGTTCGGAGAGATACGTTCCGGTGAAGAAATAATCGATGAGGTACTTGTCAGTGTGTTCAGGGCACCTCACTCCTATACTGGTGAGGATTCGGTCGAGATATCATGTCACGCTTCACCTTATATTCAGCAAAGAATAATTGAATTGCTTATCAGTAAAGGAGCTGTTCCTGCCCGACCGGGTGAATTCACCCAGAGGGCTTTCTTTAATGGCAAAATGGATTTATCACAGGCTGAAGCTGTTGCCGACCTGGTGGCATCAGAATCCAGGATGGCTCACAGGATAGCAATAAATCAGCTTCGCGGTTCATTTTCAGATGAAATAAGTATGCTGAGAGCTGATCTGTTGCATTTTGCATCATTAATTGAACTGGAACTCGATTTCGGGGAAGAGGATGTCGAATTTGCCGACAGAAGCAGGCTTGTTGAAATAGTAAATAAAGTGCTGACAGTAGCTCAGGAGCTTGCATCATCATTCAGTCTCGGGAATGCAGTCAAAGAAGGGGTTCCGGTTGTTATCGCGGGAAATCCTAATACAGGCAAGTCCACGCTTCTGAACCGTTTGTTAAAGGAGGAAAAAGCCATAGTCTCCGACATCCCCGGTACTACGAGGGATGCTATTGAGGATACGGTTGTTATTGACGGAATCCGGTTTCGGTTTACCGATACAGCCGGTTTAAGGGAAACTACTGATATTATTGAGAACCTGGGGATCCGGAAAACTCATGAAAAGATTGGTAGCGCTTCAATAATTATTCTTGTCGCCGATATCAATGAGGGGCTTGTACCCTTGAATGATGTGATGGGAAAAGTCAGAAAACAATTTCAGGTAGATGATAAGAAAATTATAGTTGTTGTAAATAAGACAGATAATGATATGCATGGAAACCGGGAAATAATCACTCAGGATCTGATTCTTCAGCCCGCGGAATCGCTTCTGTTTATCTCGGCAAAGACCGGTGAGGGTATTGATGAACTTAAAAGTGTTCTGGGCCTGGCAGTTGAAACAGACAGGCTGAATTCTGAAAATATAATCATAACAAATATAAGGCATTACGATGCATTACTTAAAGTATCGGAAAGCCTCGTTAGAGTCAAGTCGGGACTTGACTCTCTGCTTCCTGAAGACCTCATTGCAATTGATATCCGGCATGCGATTCATTATCTCGGAGAGATCACGGGAGAGATAACATCAGATGAGATTCTTGATAATATTTTCAGGAATTTCTGCATAGGAAAATAGGCGTATCAGAATACGGAATGTTATTAAGCTGAAAGCTGTAATTTCTGATAAAGTGATCATCCGGCTGAAATTTCCTTTGTATCTTTGTTATCAGATAAAAGGAAAATGTGATGGGCAAGACAAAAATTCTATTTTTTGCGAGCAATCCGGAGTCGACTGAAAAACTCAGACTTGATGAAGAAGCCAGGTCGATTGAGGAAAAGATAAGGACCACGGATTACAGGGATTCACTCGAATTTATTACATCCTGGGCTGTCAGACCGACAGACCTGCTTGATAAGCTGAATCAGCATGAACCTACAATAGTCCATTTCAGTGGGCATGGTGCCGGTGAGGATGGATTGATCCTTTCTGATGACCAGGGATCGCAGAAGCCGGTTTCAGCGAACGCCCTTAAGATGTTATTCACATCTGCTAATGTCAATATCCGGCTTGTGGTACTGAATGCTTGTTACTCTGAAATACAGGCAAAAGCTATTGTTGAGGTGATCGATTGCGTTGTGGGAATGAAAAGTGAGATTGGCGACGAGGCGGCAATAACCTTTGCAGAGTATTTCTATAATGCACTGGGTTATGGACGATCGGTAAAGCAGGCTTTCGAACAGGGGAAAGCAGCGCTTATGCTGGAAGGTATCCCTGAGGAAGATATTCCTGTCCTTCTTATTAAAACGGGGATTGATCCTGCTGATGTCATGCTGGTAGAAAAGGAAAAACGTCCTCAGGATCTTATTGATGCCTATCTTGCTCTTGCCCGTGACATGCTGAATGCCAATCCCAGGATTGAAAAAGCCCCGCCTGCAAGGAAAGAAGCCATTGCCCGATATTACCAGAAAATCTCGACAACTCTTAATCATGTCGAGAGAGAACTCCGGGCAAATCATACACCTCACGGGGATTGCAATAAAATGCGTGAATATGCTGAACAGCTTCCGAAAGCTATCGGGGATTATGTTGGAGAACAAACTGCCAGAGACCTGTCAGACAGATTGCTTGGAGCATATCATGTTGAGGGTTTGTTTATGGATCTTGCGAATATACCTAACAGGGAGGAGCGATTACGCGACCTGGGTAAGGCAGCTGCATATTTCGAAGTGGCTGCCGATTCCCTTCTGGCAACCTTATAAGCGAACGGAGGGAATACTTTCGATAAACAGGAGAATTATTCAGTATAATTCTGAGGTAGTAACAGGCAGTCTGTCAAAGCTCAAGATCAGGCCCTTTTAAGTTTTTTCTTGTCCTTGTTCAATCTGAACTGCCAGTGCCTGATTCCAAAATATGACCAGTAAGCTTCTATTAATCTGCTCTGGATATCATATAAATCATCAGAACATTTGATCAGCATACCGTGTACATTGTTAAGGTTGTTGTAATTGCTGATTGTCGGGCTTTCGGAATAAGCATCTTTTATCTGTTCGTATTCAGAACGAAGCTGCTCATACTTCCGGTCAAGGTCTCTGCATTGATTTGTTAGTTTTTCAACAGCTAACTCTTTGTCTTCCATGCCTTTCTGCTTTTAGTTTCACATCACTCCGGGGTGTTATACCATTGAAAAAGGAAAAGTATAAAACCCAAATCAGTAGTAAGTAGTCAGTTACATTATACGGGACAAATTGTATTGCGTTGTAAATATAA
>CAZWUB010000259.1:1372-3730 GCA_964637415.1 uncultured Rikenellaceae bacterium | reverse complement strand
TGTTAACCATTGTCCGTATTGTAATTGGATGGCATTTTCTTTATGAAGGAATTGCCAAGATAATAGCTGTTGACTGGAGCTCGGCTCCATATCTGGCCGGCTCAAAATGGATCTTTGCACCTCTGTTCCAGCTGATGGCGGACAGCGCCCCTGTTACAGCTGTTGTTGATTTTCTGAATATCTGGGGCATGATCCTCGTGGGTCTGGGACTGATGTTTGGATTGTTTACAAGACTGGCGAGCGCTGCAGGTGCTCTTATGTTGCTTTTCTATTTCGTTGCATATCCTCCCTTCCCCGGATATATGTATGGTGTTCCTGCAGAAGGAGCATACCTCTGGGTTAACAGGAACCTTATAGAGTTTTTTGTTCTTGTCGCATTCATTTTCATCTCAAAAGATCATCTGTTTGGTCTGGACAGGCTTTTCGGGAAATGGAAAGATGAGAAAGCCAGAAAACCAATACCTGAAACCCCGGTCGCAGAACAGGAAAAACTCTATCGTCGCGAGGTTATTAAGAACCTTATTTCAGTTCCGGCTATCGGAGCTTTTGCTTATGCTCTTTACAAAAAACGGAAATGGGACAGCTTTGAAGAAAGACTTTTAAAGGTTGAAGGAATAGATGCAAATTCCGGAGCAACCCTTATGAAATTCAATTATGCCTCGCTGAAAGATCTGAAAGGGCAGGTTCCCAAAGCTGTTATAAACTATACTGATAAGGACGGAAAGCCTGCTCAGTTTGAGCTTAGCCGGATCATTATGGGAGGTAATCTCATTGGCGGTTGGGCGCACTCGAGGGATCTTATTTATGTTTCTAAACTTGTGAAGACCTATCACACCGATGAAAAGGTCATGCAGACGCTGGCTCTGGCAGAAAGTTGCGGTATAAACGCCATAATTACTAATCCGCAGCTTGGAAGGATCCATCAGAAATATCTTCATGAATTTAAGGGGAAAATGAAATTCATTTCCGATTGCGGGATGAACCTCGATTTTCAGAAAGGTATAAAGATGTCCCTTGCTGTTAACTCAGATGCACTGTATTGCCAGGGAGAGATTACCGACCGCTGGGCAAGTGAGAAATGGAACGATCCGCTGAAAAGAACAGTACCAGAACGTATGGAACTTATCCGTCAGGGCCTTGAAGAAATACGAAGACATGGCAAACCCGCCGGCATCGGAGCTCACAAAATAGAAGCAATTAAAACCTGTGTTGACTATGGTCTGAAACCCGACTTCTGGGTAAAAACCTGCCATAGCCATAATTACTGGTCAGCACATCCTGAATCTCCATGGAAGGATAATATGTTTGACTATGATCCTGCTGAAACTATCAGGTTTATGGAAACACTCAAAGAACCATGGATAGCTTTCAAAGTTCTTGCAGCCGGTGCTATTGATCCCGAAACAGGTCTGAAATACGCCTTCACAAACGGGGCTGATTTTGTCTGTCTGGGTATGTATGATTTCCAGGTAGTTGAGGATGTTAATATTGCACTTGACACACTTTCAGGAATTAAAGACCGGCAGAGACCCTGGATGGCATAGGAATTATTAAAAAATTTCAATATGAGATCATGTATCAATCATTACTGCTTGATTGTTATTCTATTGCTGACAGCAACAGGATGCGGGAAAGAACAGTTCTCCGTAAAATATACATTTGATCCTGTAAGCAACCGGATATGGATTGCAGAAGATTTCTGGACTGTACCTCTTGAAGACTGGTGCGTAAATGAGGGGAGAATTGAATTCAGGGGACAGGGACAGCAGGCTTCATGCACTTTTTTACCCTACACTTTAAAAGGAGATGAAGGCTCTTTTTTAATAAGAGCAGATATGGGAGTTGTGGCCAGAGGTTCTAACGACGGATCTGCCGGATTGATTATCGGTTCTCAGGCTATTGAAGAAGAAGATATTAAAGCCGCCATCTATTTTGGAAGGGGAATTAATATTGGTGTTAATACTGAAGGATATGCATTCATCGGACAGAATTCAAAAAAATTACCCCTTGATTTCGATTTCGGAAAATTCACAATTGAATTGCAGGGTAACGATGGAAATGATGGACATACACTGAAGCTGAAAGTTATTGATTCGTCAGGAAATCAGGTTACAGAGATCACTGAAAAACCGGAAAAGCAGGTTTCAGGAATTATTCAGCTTGTAAATAATTTCAGGACCGCCAGATCGCAGAATAATGCACCACGTTTCTGGTTTGACAACCTTGAGCTGAACGGGACAGCATTCCGTTACAGACCTGAGGACAGATTTGGGCCGGTGTTATGGACAATGCACACATTAAGCAGGGGGATACTGAAAATGAGTGTCCAGATGCCGCCTATTGGATTGGCTGATAACA
>CAZWUB010000259.1:0-1272 GCA_964637415.1 uncultured Rikenellaceae bacterium | reverse complement strand
ATGAGAGATATACCGGCTGTTTGCACCCCCGATGATCACGATGTGTTCCAGGGTAACCTCTGGGGAGGAGGAGGTGTTCCGAAACCATCCGGAACGGCAGACAGGGATGATTATACAGGTTTCACCCAGACAGTTAAGATGGTCAATGTTGTTAATACAACACAGTGTGAACACCTTCCTGATCCTTATGATCCTTCACCAATTGAGCAGGGGATGAAGGTCTGGTACACAAGCATGAGCTACGGAAGGGTTAGCTTCGCTATTGTAACTGACCGGATCTTTAAATCGGGTCCCGATCTGGTTTCAACCTGGGATGGCCGTAAAGATCATATAAAGGAAGCTCTAAAAGACCCATCTGTAATAGAAAGACCCGACCTTGTATTTCTGGGTGAGAGGCAGGAGAAATTTCTGGAAGAGTGGATAACGGATTGGAATGATGCCGACATGAAAGTTCTGCTGTCACAAACACTTTTCGCCAATGTTGCCACTCATCACGGACAGGAGGATGGATTTCTCGTGGGTGATATGGATTCTGGCGGATGGCCTAAAAAGGGACGTGATAAAGCTTTGGAAATCATCCGTAAAGGATTTGCATTTCATATCTCAGGTGACCAGCATGTTCCGTCACTGGTTCAGTATGGCATAAAAAATTATCGCGATGCAGGCTGGTCATTTGTGCCTCCTTCAATTGCCGTGGGTTATTCAAGATGGTTCAGGGCTGATGAGATGAATTATCCTGTCAGCAACAGACCTGCTCACGGATTGCCAAATACCGGAGAATATGAAGATGCATTCAGGAATCTCAATTACGTATACGCTATTGGAAATCCCGGTGCATTCGGTGGTATACAAAACCGGTATGAATTTCAGAATGTAAAATCAGGAGGTCTCGGATATGTTTTGTTTGATACCGGGACCCGCGATATAACTGTTGAATGCTGGCATTTTATGAGCGATGTCTCAAATCCCGCTGATAACAGCCAGTTCCCGGGATGGCCGTTTACAATCAATCAGATTGATAATTATGGAAGAGAAGCCCTTGCCTGGCTTCCGGTATTAAAAATTAAAGGAGACCCTGATCCGGTGATACAAATAACAAACCTTTCGACCGGTGAACTTGAATATATTGTAAGGATAACTGGAAATGAATTCATCCCGAAAGTGTTCAGCAAAGATAAGTTCAGTGTAAAGATCGGCTACCCGGAAAAAAATCTGTTCAGGGAGCTGAAAGATATTGAACCTGAAACGACCAGAGGAGCAACTCAGCTGGAG
>CAZWUB010000258.1:0-3740 GCA_964637415.1 uncultured Rikenellaceae bacterium | reverse complement strand
AGATTTTGACTCATATTTCCGCATTTCACGCACATCAGGCAATAGAAAAATCATTAAAGGCTATTATAGAAGAATATGAAATTGGCTTTATTAAGACCCATTCTCTTGAAAATCTTTATAATAAAGTAAAAGGGCAGCTTCAGTCAAAGTTAAATACTGATATATTGATTATACTGGATCAATTATATATTGACGCCAGATATCCCGGGGAACTGGGATTATTACCCAATGGCAAACCATCTGTTGATGAGGCATCTGCATTTTACGATGTAGCAAAAGAAGTCTATAAAGCAGCAAAATCTGCTTGTACATCTTCCCCGGAGCTCTAAACTTTTCGTCCCTCCATCTCTCCGTCTCTTAATTACTTCGTTTCAGACATTCTTTGCTCTTCGCTCTGAGCTATTAGTCCCCCGTTATCAAAAACCTTCTATAAAATTAAACACGGATCCGGAAACAAAATCTTTATGAATTTATTTGAAATAAGTAAATAATTATTTACTTTTGTTTATACTTACTTGCATGTAATGAAGAAGAAAATTGTGGTCATAATCGAAAAGACCGATACGGGGTTTTCTGCTTATGGAAAAGATTATCCGGTTGTTACTACAGGCTCCACAATGAATGAAGTGATAGATAATTGTATTGAAGCATTTTCACTTTATTTTGAAAATAAGGAATTTGATCCTGCCGGGTTATCCTTTGAAATAGATTTTCAGCAATTTTTCCGGTACTACAAAGTAATTAATTCCAAAGCCCTGGCTGAAAAAATCGGTATGAATCCTACACTCTTATCTCAATATGTGAGAGGACATAAAAGACTATCACCAGCCCAAAGCAAAAGAATACTTTATGGGATTAACAGAATAGGACAGGAACTGGCGGAAATGAGTGTTCTGTATGAAACAAAGAAATTAAAAGAAGTAAAGACCAGTATACAGGATGACGAAAAAAATGAAATGCGATGAACGAAACAAAGTTATATGCTCCGGAGCTTGACTCGATCATTAAAAGATTTGATCCCAGGAATAATCCAATAACTCCTGAAATGTATCAGAAGTTGTCAGAAATTTATGATATTTTCAGCTTTATCAAACCCGGTAAGGAGGATGATATCCGCCATACCTGGCTGGAGGTTGAAAGGGATCTTAAAATATTCATAGACTGGCTTCACGGCAGAATAACTTCTGAAATCAATAAACTAAGGGAAAATCCTCATGAGTATAATGATAATATAAAAAGGAATCTGAGTTGGGCAAAGAGATATGGAAGGATCAGGAGAATGGAATTCTGGAATATCCTTGGGGACGAAGCAATCAGGGTGGACTTAAATCTGGGGGAGGAGAAAATACAAACTCTTAGAGAGATTGTTGGTAAAATGCAAAAGGGCAGCGGAACCGGTTTAGAGAAAATGACAGCCAATGAATTCTTCAGGATATGTGAAATTTGTTATGATGCAAATGATTATTTTAAGGATAAAAAGACTGCTTTGACGCCACCTGAAAAATATCTTGCGATGTCTGACGGACGGGATGCAGGACTCAGAAATATACCCGGAGATTCTCAGGAAGAGTTTTATAAGTGGTATCATAGTGAGGAAAAATTCGGAGCCCACCCCTGGGAAATCTGCCGGGGAGGGAATTCAACTCATATCTCACTTTTTGTATCGGAAACCGGAAATCATTGGAAAATAAGTCTGGAAGGTTCAAGTATCGGAAGAGTCGAAGAGACAGTCAGGATGGCTGTTGCATTGCATGAAAAAAGAGTACCTTTTGAGCTCTATGATGCGGAAGAGATCTTAAATATGGTAACCGGTAACGATTTTATCGGGATTGTTCCGGATAATGTATTCCCCAGATATTGTCACAGTCTTTTTCCCAAGGAAGACAGGATAATTGATTTTATGAATCTCAAATTCCTTGATGAATTTGTTCCGGAGATTATAGATAAAGCCTTCTGGTATCCTCTGGAAGAGATTGTGCCTGGGGCAACATGACACTAAGAACCTGACAGATGATGAAGCAGATCATTAATTGGCATTGAAACTCAGTATATCAATTTGGTTATTATCAGGGATTTTTGGCAAAAGGTTTGAATATATTTATCTTTGTTAAATCACTGCAAGTAATTTTTGAAATACCGGAAAGTGATCAGGTACTATAATGATTAAACCGAAGAAAGATATATTAAGAGCAATAAATAGTGTTGTACGTTCAGTTGTTCCGGATGCAAGAGTAATTCTTTATGGTTCTCAGGCCAGAGGAGACGCGGGACAGGACTCAGATTGGGATATTCTTGTTATTTTAAATAAGTCAAAAATTGCACCTGATGATTACAATAAAGTTATGTATCCCCTTTATGAGTTAGGATGGGAAAATGGACACCATTTTTCCGTAAAGTTATATTCCACAACGGAATGGATGAAGCGAAGTTTTACATTGTTTTATAAGAATGTTGAAAGAGAAGGGATTCTGTTATGAAATTAACAAAGGATGAATGCGAAGCAATTATCTCTTTACGTATTCAAAAAGCTTTCGATACTCTTAAAGAGGCAGAAGGGATCGCATCTCTTCACTACTGGAATACAAAAAATTATTTCAGAACATAAAATTTAGTAAAGGAGCTTAAAGATTGAAATTATTACAGGTCGCCTCTTCGCGGCTCAAGTACCAGAGAATTCATTTTACTCTGAAAGAGTGCAATATTAATAACCCCCAGTGTTAACTGGGGGTAAGCGACCAACTAACACCGTCCAGCTCTGAAGGAGCTGAATATTAGTTTCTTGGTTAATATTAGACCCCTGTCTGTACTGCTGTCAGGCATCCAGGCCTTCAGGGCTTTAGATTAAAGGGTAGCTCCTTTCCCCTGCTTCGCTGGGGATTATTCATATTAAATCGCTACCGCGGGTTAGCCTTAATTAATATGATAAATGTGTAATTAATCACGAAAAGGATATTAAATGTGTGACAAAATGGGGCTAAAAAGAAATATAAAACAAGATTATCAGTGATTTATGGCATAAGTATTGATTATATTTCTATAATGCACTATATTTGTTGCATAATAGAAACATAATATCATGCTATTCCTTGAATTCAGGAAGAAATTGTTTGATCTGGCTTGTTTCAATATAAACCAGATCTATGCCTGGGATCCTGATTTTAACAGAAATAACCTTGTCCGCTGGACAAAACAGGGACTTATTATTCGCCTGAGACAAGGTTATTATACATTTCCGGAATACGGGAGTAAGAGAGATTATATCTGGTATTTTGCAAACCGCATTTACCGGCCTTCTTATATCAGTCTTCATACAGCATTATCGTTTTACGACATGATCCCCGAGGCGGTTATTCAAATAATAAGTGTTACATCTCTGAAGACTGCTTCATTTTCAAATGCATTCGGGGATTATTCCTATCACTCGGTAAAGGAAGAGTTAATGTTCGGTTATGAGCATAAAACAATACCGGACAACCGTACATTATTATTTGCGAAACCGGAAAAAGCTTTACTTGATCTGTTATATCTCTATCCTTTCTATAACTCCGAACAGGAGCTTGAGGAATTAATACTGGATGAGAGTTTTATGGCAGAGGATCTTAACAGAGAGCTTTTATTGGATTATGCTGGCCGTTTTAAGAGCAGGGCTCTTGAAAGCAGGGTTAAGAAATTATTAAACACTTATGGATTATGATTCACAGGTCGCCGCTACGCGGCTTAAAGCCATGTGTAAATAAAAA
>CAZWUB010000257.1:0-3745 GCA_964637415.1 uncultured Rikenellaceae bacterium | reverse complement strand
CCGTCGGCAAGTTTTAATATGATGTGCAGCTCCCTGAACCCTATTTGCTTTGACCGCCAGACTATTTTTGAAAAACTGCTCAGATCAACAAAGGATGTCTTATGCTTCAATGTAACAGCCCAGTTTCCAAGACAAAGTCCTGACCAGATATAGTAAGGATCATCAACCGGCGTATCATGATGGCTCTTTTTGATGCTGTCGCAACCCGGACCATACAGATTCAGGAACAGGTCACTGTTCAAAACATGCTCCTGGCTGACCGGAATTGCTGCAGGGATCTCTTTCCAGTCTTCCCTGAAAAACAAGGAAGGTCTGTAATTATTCTGTGTGGCAACATTCTGAGCAATTAATGTGGTATAGCCGGATATTGAAGATATCCATAACCCGGCAACCAGAAATATAGCCAGCTTAATAAATAATTTTCTTTTAAAACTCATAATTAAATTAATTTGATACTGGGTTTACAGCAAATACAAATTTATCAAAATAATTCTACTTCGACAGATCAGTAAAAAAGATCCTTTTTTCAGCTTTCTCCCTTTAGGGCATAGCCGTCAACTTAAGGAATATTTTAATACCAAAAACTACTATATTTATCTGGTATATAGCCAATTAAGTTTCCCCTCCTTAAAAAAAAGGAGGGGAAACTTATATCCCCAAAACTACTTAAGTTGACGGCTATGCCCCTTCCAGGGGTCTGTCAGAAACCTGTGCTATGAGCAGGAAGACATCAAAGTTTTTAGACCCGGTATCAGAGATTTTCTTTTCAATAACAAAACACTTACGATAGCTGATATGCGTGAAACCGGACTTGATCAGCAATTCTGACAATACCTCGGGGTCGAAGCCCTTATGACCTGTGAATTCCTTTCCGTGAAATGAACCGTCTTCCGGAAAAAGGTCAGCGATTGCCAGAAATCCTCCCGGATTGAGCATGTTATAAAATTTGAAAATAATATCTTCAGTATCATTTATATGATGAAGAACCATCTGATTAAAGATAAGATCAAATGTGGCTTCCTTAAATGCTGCCTTTTCAAGATCAAAATATAAAGTTTTGAGATTATCTGTTCGGTATTCCTTTATCTTATTATTAATGATCCTCAGCATTTCCGATGATGTATCCATCAGTGTGATCTCTTTCAGATGATCTTTAAGCATAAAACTTGTTATTCCGGTTCCTGCTCCGAATTCAAGTGCTGTCATTTGTTTTGACAGGGGGATAAGTTCCCTGATCTGGCCGGAGACAGCCAGAGATCTGTCCCAATGCATCGGATTCTGGTCCCATCCGGATGCTTTTATATCAAATTCATTCATGAAATTTTCGCCGGGAAAAGTTTTATGTTACTTGTGAATCATTTTGCAAAGGATGCAAAAATACTATAACTCCCGATAAAGATTTTGCATTTTTCAAAATCATTGATACATTTGCAGTCACAAATCAGATATTCCTCCACTTAAGGGAATATTGATTTTAAAAAATGAAAAAATTTCATCTGATTAACAACAATTTCATTATGCCGCTCATGCCTATGTGCATGTGCCGGTGAGGAATTCTCCTGTTTTATAATCACATTTTAATTTAATCACCGGATCTGAATGTTTACAGAAAATTACTGTGTCAGTTTTTTTCTGCATCATAATCCATTATAATATTAATATTCAATAATATATGTCATGAAAACAAGAAGATTGAATTTTGAAACACTTCAGGTACATGCGGGTCACAAACCAGATAAAGAAACATTATCAAGGGCTGTTCCATTGTACCAGACATCGTCATACATCTTTAACAGTACAAAACATGCCGCTGATCTGTTCAGTCTGTCGGAAGCGGGTAATATTTATACACGCATGATGAATCCGACTACTGATGTATTTGAAAAGAGGGTGGCTGCTCTTGAAGGCGGCGCAGCAGCTCTGGCAGTTTCATCAGGACATGCGGCACAGTTTATCGCACTTACAACAATAATGAGAAATGGCGACAACTTTATAAGTTCTCCTTTTCTTTACGGAGGCAGTCACAATCAGTTTAAAGTTACATTACCCAAATTCGGTATTGAGACGCTCTTTGCACAGGATTTGAATCCCGGGTCATTTGAAGCACTTATTGATAATAATACCAAAGCACTTTATTTAGAGACCATTGGGAACCCCGGGTTTGACATTCCGGATTTTGAAGCTTTTTCAAAACTTGCTGAAAAACACGGCATTCCGCTTATTGTTGACAATACTTTTGGTGCTTGCGGATATCTTTTCCGCCCTATAGATTACGGTGCAAATATTGTAACCGAATCAGCAACAAAATGGATTGGCGGACATGGAACAAGTATCGGAGGGGTTATCGTCGACGGAGCCAATTTCAACTGGAACAATGGAAAGTTCCCTTGTTTCACAGAACCTGCTGAAGGATATCACGGGCTGGTTTTCGGGGATCTTTTTTCGCAGTCTTCTCAATCAGGAAATATCGCATTTATAGTGAAAGCGCGCGTTGAAGGATTAAGGGATCTGGGACCTGCAATAAGTCCATTCAATTCGTTCCTGTTGCTTCAGGGACTGGAGACGCTGTCTATCAGGATGGAAAGACATGTTCAGAACACACTGGCTCTTGCAGAATGGCTTGAAGAACAACAGTTTGTAGAGAAAGTCAATTATCCGGGGCTCCCGGGAAATCAATATAACGGACTCGCGAAAAAATATCTTCCGAAGGGAGCAGGAGGGGTTCTCAGTTTTGTTCTGAAAGCAGATGAATCAAAGGCGGTAAAGCTTGTTGAACACCTCGAACTGGTGAGTCATCTTGCAAATGTGGGAGATGCTAAGACTCTTATAATTCAACCGGCAACGACAACTCATTCGCAATTATCTGCTGAAGAACTGAAGGCAGCCGGGATTGAACCGGGGCTTTTCAGGGTTTCAGTGGGACTGGAGCATATCGATGATATTAT
This sequence comes from uncultured Rikenellaceae bacterium, assembly GCA_964637415.1. Classification (GTDB taxonomy): domain Bacteria; phylum Bacteroidota; class Bacteroidia; order Bacteroidales; family VadinHA17; genus LD21. The sequence goes on along the minus strand of CAZWUB010000257.1, from coordinate 800 downwards.
TTATGATTTTGAACAGGCTTTCAAAAATGTATTATGAAAACTTTAACAATTAAGGAACCATTTAAGACTGAGACAGGGAAAGTACTTCCGGAGCTTGAAATTGCCTACAACACTTATGGAAAACTCAACAGAACCGGAGACAATGTTATCTGGATATGCCATGCTCTCACAGCCAGCTCGGATGTTGAAGCATGGTGGCCTGGGATGGTGGGTGAAGGACTGCTTTTTGATCCGGGTAAGTTTTTTATTGTCTGTGCCAATGTACTCGGATCGTGTTATGGAACCACCGGCCCGGCATCCGTAAATCCTGAAACCGGCAAACAATGGCTCAGAGATTTTCCTTTAATAACTGTCAGGGATGTTGTGAATGTTCATGAGATCCTGAGGAAGCATCTTAAAGTCAAAAAGATCCACTCAATAATCGGTGCTTCTATCGGAGGTTACCAGGCTCTTGAATATGCAATAATGTTCCCTGACCTTATTCAAAAGCTCATAATTCTTGCCTCCGGCGCAAAACAGACACCGTGGGCGCTTGCATTCAGTGAATCGATGCGGCTTGCCATGGAAGCTGATCAGACCTTTACTTCGGGGGATCCCGAGGGGGGTAAAAAAGGACTTAAAGCTGCAAGATCGATTGCCTTGATCAGTTACAGGACCATAGCTGCCTATAATCAAACGCAGAAAGAGGATGATGATGAAAAACTGACTTCTTTCAGGGCAGCTTCTTACCAGTCTTACCAGGGAGATAAGCTCGTCAGGAGATTTAATCCTTATTCCTATTGGTGTCTGACCTGTCTGTC
>CAZWUB010000256.1:0-3779 GCA_964637415.1 uncultured Rikenellaceae bacterium | reverse complement strand
TCTGAAGTCCCGTTTGGGAAGCTCATTTCCCCGGGCCAGTCCCATTCAATAAGGTCTTTACTCCAGGCAATACCCAGAGATGCATTCTTATCAAAATCTCCCTCGCTTTCTTTCAGGGGTCCTGATCCGTGGAAAAACATCAGATAATTTCCTATTCCTTTTACATTTTTCAGGTTAACCACTGTTCCTGCAGTTATCCTGCCTTTGGCCCACAGCCAGGTATCCTGGCCAAGAGTGATCAGATCCCCCAGGGTTGTCCAGTTTTTTAAGTCAACTGATTTTTTTATCCCTATTCCGTTTGATGGCGAATGAAACAAGATATACTCATCATTTTCAGTCAGCACACAAACATTTTCTCCTGATTCCGTAAATCCGAAAAATGTCCAGTTTACAAGATCATATGAATATGACATGCTCACTCCACGCTGTTTATAGAAGCACCAGTATTTACCTTTTTCTTTATTATCCTCAACAAGAAATGCATCTATCATTCTTCCCATCTCATCAACAGGGATGTCATTACCTTTCACCTTCAATATTTCCGGATTGCTCCAGTTTACAATGTCTTTACTCCTCATAATAAAAATCCTTGCGGTTGCATCACCATACCTTACCGGCTGATAATTATAATGATCAGGCCTCGGGTATGTCTGAAGGCAAAGGATCCATTCATCCCTGAATCTGATAACATTACCCGGACTCCCAAAATTTAGTTTCTGATCACGGGGAGTGATTTTGACCGGAGAAGTCCACTTTTTCAGATCACGGCTCCGGGATAATGCCGTATAACAGAATACCTTTCCATCCTTTTCTGTTTCAATGAGTGTAAAAAACAGGTAAAATGTCTTATTATGATATAGCACCGCCGGGTCCCGGTAAGCTGTAACTGAATCACCTTTAAAGATTACCGGAGATTTCAGTTTAAGCAATTTCGGTTGACCATGAAGATTGACACCAGTAAATAACAACATTAAAAAAAATGCCTTTTGCATGACTGAAACCATAATTAAGTAATTATAAAGCAGATGCTTATAGGATAAAAATGTTTCAATATATAAAAAATCATTTTTGCTATAAGAATCATATATTTATTCAGGCCATTCGTACTCCTGTATTGCCACCTTCAGACAAATAAATATCGACAGGGTTATTTTTCTGATATGAACCGCAGGTATAATCCGGGATCTTAATTGGCATTGATCCGTTGGATACAGACCATTCACTCAGAGGAACAATGGAACTCCAGGCAGCTGCGTCGTATACATCCTGATCAAGTGGCAGTCCGTTCCTCAGGCAGTCAATCAGACGCCAGTCCATCATGAAATCCATACCACCATGACCACCCACTTTCTTTGCCAGTTCGCCAATTCGCTTAACTATCTCAGGTGTATATTTTTCATTAAGTTCCTGCATCTGTTCCTCCGTAAACCATGTTTCGCCTGTGGCTATCTTTCCTGGCAGCGGATATTTCTGTGCAACAGCTTTTGTCCCGCTTACCATATAAAGCCGGGAATAAGGCCGCGGACTTGTAACATCGTGCTGAAGCATAATAGTCCTTCCCCTGGCAGTCCTGATGACTGAAGTATTCATGTTACCCCTGTAAGAGTTCGTATCAAATTCCTTATAAAAGCTGTCTGTTTTTGCCAGTTCAGCAGCTTTCTTCCCCCAGCTGAAATCGTTCGATTGTGTCGATGTCATATATTCAAGCCGGTCTCCTCTGTTAATATCCATTACCTGGCATACCGGCCCCAGTCCGTGAGTAGGATAATGATTACCGTTACGGGTCTGACTTTCCCTTAACAACCACATATTCGGATACTGAGTCTTTGAAAAGCTTATTTCGGTCTGATCATGAAGATAGCCAGCATCAGCATGAATAATATCTCCAAAATAACCCTGACGGACCATATTCAGTACCAGTAATTCAAAAAAATCATAGCAGCAATTCTCAAGCATCATGAAATGTCTGCGTGTATTTTCGGATGTTTCCACAAGCCTCCAGCAATCATCAATAGTAAGGGCGGCAGGCATTTCACAGGCAGCATGTTTGCCCTGTTCCATTGCATAAACAGATACCGGCGTATGTATTTTCCAAGGTGTTACCTGATAGATGAGATCAATATCATCTCTTTCGCACATCTGTTTCCAGGAATCTTCATTATCGCCATAGGTCGTCGCTTCAGGTAATCCGGCATCCACCAGGATTTTTTCACCCAAAGCCAGACGATCTTTCCTTATATCACACAGAGCTTTAATTTCAACACCTTCAATAAGTGTCAGTCGTCTGAGCGATGAAGGCCCCCTGTTCCCAAGACCAATAAATCCTATCCTGACTTTTTCAAGTTTTGGCGCACCATAGCCGCACATATTAAATTTCTGGCTGTATTTCCTTGTGACAGCTTCAAGTGTCTCTTTGAATGGCATTTTTCTGCTGTCGCATGAAGCGAAAGCTCCTGCTGAAAGAAGTCCTGTCCCGGCCATTCCGGCAACCTTAATGAAACTCCTGCGGTTTGTTTTCATCTTTTCTGAAATATTTTTCTGATAATTTACTTCTCAATAGGTTTCAACAATTCTGCCTAGTCCCGGTTTCTTTCTACTTATGATCTGAATAGAACCCCTCATCGATCTTATAACCCGGAGTGCTGACCTTCTTCATCAGGTCATAAACAATTGTATCATCTTTCACCCCTTCAAACATGAACGGGAGGGTCTGATTCTTTTCCACATTCATGTACCCCCAGCTGCAGCCATTGATAACAGACAATGCCAACGCTGCGGCTCCCTCTTTACCGGTTTTGTCATCCTCATTACAGATAACGGGCTTACCCGATTTCTTGAGAGCATTTATCCTTTCTCCATACTTGTCAAGACGGGTTGTATTGAAATGAATTGTTACAAAATCAGCAACCTGAACGATTGAGTCAGGCATCTGTCCGCTGCCCATACCGCTTGTACTTACAAGCAACCCGGGATGCAAAGATTTGGCGTATTCAATGAGTTCCACCTGTCCCTTTAAGCTTACAAGCCATTTCCCCTCTCCCCAGTACAGGTATCCGTTGTGCATGAATTCATTTGAGATTTCCAGCAGAACATTCCCAAAGCGATTTGTTTTTATCCAGCTGACAGTATTTTCAACAGCGTTCAGAATGTCAGCCCGGCTGTAAAGCATACCGCTATGGGAATGTTGTCTCTGGTAAAAGCAGGAAAGAATTATGACCCCCGAATTCTTATCAGCTTCTCTTATTATCCTTTCAACTCTCTTCATATAATCCGGACGTAACTTCCCATCACCTTCGAAAGCTGTGTTGATTGCACCTTCATAGCCCGGCATTCCTCCCTGTAATCCTATTGTAAAAGCATTGACCCCGTTTGAAATATATTCAGGTACCTTTGAAATGAAATTGTCAGTATTTTTCTCCGGCTTAAAGTCCTGAAATTCTTCCGGAAGTTTATCGCCCCTGTCTTCAAAGACAGAATTGACCATTCTTACATTCATAAGTAAGCCTTCAGCAGGCGAACCCTTATTTGTTATTTTTCCGTTGATATACCATTTGTCTTTCTTTATTGAAACTACTGTCTCAGTGCTGCTTCTGCTGCATCCTGAGAACAGAATAAATATTATTGCGAAAAAGCCTGCAGTTATAAGTTTCATACTATTCATTTACTAATAATTAACATTAGAATCCAAATCGGTCGTGCAGTCGTGCGGTCGTGCGGTCTTGCAGTCGTGCTTTGTAAGCCGAAGCTTTCTTTGACCTCCGTAGCTTCAGCGAAGGAGG
>CAZWUB010000255.1:0-3781 GCA_964637415.1 uncultured Rikenellaceae bacterium | reverse complement strand
CCACCCCTCCCTGTCTTCGCCGATAAGCATTTTATATTTAAGAGACGGGGATTTGCTTTGTGAATCCTCAACATGTTGAATCACATCAGGATCAGGCAGACATACAATCATCTTTATATCTGCTGCATTATTTCTGTAAATAATGTCTTTGGCAGAAAGTAAATGTGTGGCTGGAATTATTATTGCACCAATCTTATTTAAGGCAAGAGTACAGAACCAGAAGGTATAGTGTCTTTTCAGGATCAGCATTACAGGATCACCCTTACGGATCCCTGCCGACCGGAAGAAACTGGCAGCCTTATCACTGTAAAATTTCATCTGCCCAAAGGTGAAAGTGGCCTCATTACCTTTATCATCACACCATACCATTGCCGTCTTTCCGGGGGTGCTGAGAGCAATTTCATCAACAACATCCCAGGCAAAATTGAAATTCTCCGGAATCAAGATCTCAAATTTATCCCTGAACTCCTGATAAGAATCAAACGTAGTCTGTTTAAGGTATTTATCGAGTATCATTGTCTTGCCTGCTTATATCTTATAAAACTATTGCCAGAAATTTCACCTGCTCATTATTTAAGGCTTTCATTGCATGTTTATAGCCCGAATCAAAATAGATCGAATCGCCTTCATTCAAAGTTATTTCATGCCCGTCAATTATCGTCATCATAGTTCCTTTCAATACATAGTTGAATTCCTGTCCCGGATGAGAATAGAACTCAAGGGATTTACCTTCAGGATCGGGATCGATGGTTACCATGAATGGTTCCGCTTTTTTATGAATGAAATTAAAGGCAAGACTTTCATATTTGTACTGTCGCCGCCTTTCCAGTTTTAAGCCCTTCCCATTCCTGACTATCCCATAGATATGAAGTTTTGGATTATCCCCGCCAAGTAAAACAGACAATTCAACATTGAACAGCTCGGATATTTTGAAGACTATTCCTACGGGTATGTCGGTATCTCCGCTCTCATAATCTATGTAAATATCTTTTTCGAGTCCCAGCTTTGCAGCCAGAGTTTCGGCCGAAATACCAAAAATCTCGCGGATCTCTTTGATTCTTCCGGCAATTTGCTTTATTTGCTCTGTCATGATTTATGCTTTTTGGAATTTCAATATTATATAAATTATTCAAATCTGACTTGTTATCTTTGCCGTTTTATAAAATAACCATAAATAGTTTTAATTTATAATGAAGAACAAATCAAAAATGATCAGGAAAAGGATTTTGCTCATCACGCTGATCCTGATATGCTTATTGATTGCGATATTCCTGGCAGCCAGGTATTTAAAACCTTCTACAATAAAGCAGACTGACTTTGTTACTTCAACAGTTGATTATGGCCCTGTCTTTACCTCAGTGCCTGCATCAGGTATTGTTAATCCTGAAAACGAAGTATTGTTGCTAAGTCCCGCATCAAGCCTTGTATCCTCAATTGTTCAGGCACCGGGCAGACGGGTTTCAAAAGGAAGTCCAATCCTTACTCTTGATCCTAAATCGCTGATTCAGGAAATAGATAACCTGAAGGATCAACTGGGTGTAATGGAAAATGATCTGCAGAAGAACAGGCTGAATGCAAGAAGTATCCGTGTTGACCTCGATTATAACGTGGAAGTTAAGAATCTCAGGATCACTTCCCTGAAAACCGAAATCCAGGATCAGGAACAGCTTCTCAAAGTGGGAGGTATATCGCCGGCTCTTCATGAACAAACAAAGGAAGAGCTGATATTAGCCGAAAAAGATCTGAAAATGACCCTGGAAAAAAATTCAATCCGCCTGAAACAGATTGAAGCAGATGAAAAGGGGCTTCAGCTTCAGATGGACATGAGAAATAAAGAGCTGGAATTAAGACAGGATTTACTTAACAGGCTGACGGTCAGGGCTTCTTCCGACGGTATAATTCTCGGTATTTATACAAGCGTTGGTGAAAAGGTTGAAAGAGACAAATTACTTGTAAAGATGTCAGATCTTTCAACATTTAAGGTCAAAGCAACAGTCGATAACTCTTATATTGATTATGTGAAGACAGGAGGAGAAGTATATGCTGTTATAGAAAATACAAGGCTGAAAGGTAAAATAGGAAGTGTTGCTCCTGTAATGAAAGACAAGAAGATTGAGTTTGATGTATTCCTCGATTACAGCCATTATCAGAATCTGATTCCAAATATGGAAGTTGAGCTTCAGATTGTGACCCAACAGAAAGACAGTGTATTACGGGTAGAATATGGTCCGGTTTTCAACAGGAACCGGCATCAGGATCTTTTTGTAATAAAGACCGGCAAGGCTGTAAGGGAAACCGTGACCACCGGGCTTATCGGAACTGATTATGTTGAAATCGCCGAAGGACTGTCTCCGGGTGAACGTATTATAATCTCTGATGTCTCCAGGTCGCGGCGTAAAAAGGAAATTGAATTTGAGGAATTATAAACCGGCCTGTTATGAGAAAACAAATAAGGAATTTTATACTTGTTTTATTATTGACATGCCCGGTTTATTCTTTACCGGGGATGTCAAATGACAGCATTCTGATTTCTCTCAGCCTGAGGAATGTGGTGGATCTGGCCATCAGACAATCTGCTTCAATGAAATATGTCCAGAATACAAATGTTAATTACTTCTGGCGCTGGAAAAATTTCAGGACGAGTTTCAGGCCTCAGCTTACACTGAAAGGTGACCTGCCGAATTATATTCATACAACAACTCCGGTCACCCAGCCTGACGGAAGTATAGAATTCAGACAGGTATCCCAGATCAAGGCATCCTCTCAGCTGTCTCTGAGCCAGTCCATTCCCACTACAGGAACTCAAATATATGCGGCAACTGATCTATATCGTATTCAGGATTTTATCAAGACTTCTGTTGAATATTCCGGGAGTCCTTTTGAAATTGGATTGTATCAGCCTGTTTTTGCATACAACTACATGAAATGGCAAAAAAAAACGGAACCATTGATTTATGAGGAATCACAAAAACAATTCATTGAATCGACCGAAAATATTGCTTTGCAGGCAACCCGTTACTTTTTCAGGTATTTACAGATCCAGACAAATTATACCCTGGCTGAAAATAATCTGAAAAACAGTGAAAATAATCTGAAAATTGCTGAAGTAAGGAAACAGCTGGGGAAGATCTCTGATAATGACTTCTCGCGAATCCAGCTTTCGGTGTTAAATGCACAGAAATCTCTGAATAAAGCAAGGATGGACCTGAAAAATGCTGATTTTGAATTAAAATCATATATCAGCCTTGACCCGAATCAGAAAATCCAGCTGATTATTCCACTTGATATGATTCTGTTTTCAATCAATACAGAAAAGGCTCTTCAGGAAGCAAGGGAGAACCGTAAAGAAACACCCTATTTTCAAAGAAGACTTATCGAAGCCGACAGGGACCTTACCAGAGCTAAAAGAAATTCAGGTCTTAGCGGGACTCTGGTCGGCAGCTATGGCCTCTCGAACAGTGCAGGAACTTATGGAGGTATCTTCAATGAACCTGAAAAACAGAGAACGATCAGCTTGTCGATGAGTATACCGATTCTGGACTGGGGACGTTCAGCTTCAGCAGTAAAACTGGCAGAATCACAACGCGAACTTGTTGTTTATGATGTGGAAAAGGATATCAAGGATTTTGAAAGAGGTGTTGTTGTTCAGGTAGAACAGTTTAGCCTGCTCCGCGACCAGATAAATACAGCACGGGAAGCTGATCATGTAGCTGAAAACGGATATCTGATAGCCCTTAAGAAATTCCAGAGCGGAGAGATCAGCATAACAGACCTGAACATT
>CAZWUB010000254.1:0-3804 GCA_964637415.1 uncultured Rikenellaceae bacterium | reverse complement strand
ATTACTTACTTTTATGTATATTGTCAGTGAAAAATCAACCCCGTCCTGTATGAGAAGAACTATCTGTTTTATAATTATTTCCACATTTATTCCGCTTATTTTATTCTCACAGCAGAAAGATTTTCTTTCAGACATTAATTTATTTATTGAGAATACTTCAGTATTTGAGCTGAACCAGGAGGAAGGTCATACTCCAATAATCCCATATCTGTCTGTTAATGAGGCCCTGAAAAATAATAAAGAAACTGCAGGCAGTTATCTGTCACTCAACGGGACATGGAAATTCAATTATTCAGATACTCCCGGGGGTATTGTTCAGGGATTCTTTAAAGAAAATTTCAGCGACAGGAACTGGAATACAATCCCGGTTCCGTCAAACTGGGAAATGCAGGGATTCGGAGATCCTCTTTTCCGGAATGTCAGGACACCTTTCAGACCTGATCCGCCGCGCGTGCCGGATGAATATAATCCGACAGGTTCATACAGGAGATCCTTTACAATACCATCAGGCTGGAAGAACAAAGAGATATTTCTCCGTATGGAAAAAACGGCATCTGCATCATTCGTCTGGATAAACGGGAAAGAGGTCGGGTATAATGAAGGCGGACAGGAACCTGCCGAATATAATATTACTAAATATGTGAAACCCGGCAAGAATACAATTGCTGTCCTTGTCATAAAGTATTCCGACGGTTATTATCTTGAGGACCAGGATTACTGGAGACTTGCCGGGATCTTTGATGACGTATGGCTCTATGCAACACCCAAAACTCATATTTTCGACTGGCAGGCGGTGACCGATCTGGATGAAAACTATATCAATTCCCGGCTCAGCATTTCAACAGTCATCAGGAACTTTGCATCAGTACCTGCAGGTGACCTCACCTTACGGGCAACCCTTTACAACAGCGACAAAAAGGTTGTCAGCAATATTGTCTCCAAAAAGTTCAGTGTTGCAGCAGGAGGAAAAGAAACAATTTCACTTGAATCGGATATTGTCAACCCTGATAAGTGGTCGGCTGAATTTCCCAACCTTTATTCCCTTACCTTCGAATTAATTGATAATACAGGAAGAATTGTTGAGGTAATAAGCGGGCGAACAGGATTTAAAGAGACTGAGATCCGCAACCGGGTATTTTACCTGAATGGCGTTCCGGTGAAGCTTAACGGCATCAACAGCCATATGCAGCATCCCGTTCTGGGGCATACAATGGATGAGGCCACAATTCGCAAGGATCTGGAACTTTTTAAGCAATTCAATATAAATTGTGTGCGTACCTCTCATTATCCGCCGGTGATCCGTTATCTGGAACTTGCTGATGAATACGGGATATATGTTGTTGATGAGACAGGTGACGAGGCACATGCAACCGAATATGTCTCACGCGATAAAGCCTGGGAGGAAATGTATCGTGAGAGAGCCAGGAAAATGGTTTTACGTGACAGGAATCATCCCTGCATCCTCTTCTGGAGTGCAGGCAATGAGAGTGGTGAGGGAGATAATATATGTGCAGTAATTGAAGAAGGGAAGAAGTATGATCCGACACGCTACTGGATGTACGGGGGTAATGCATTTGCTCAGAAATGTGAAGACATTATCGGTCCGCGCTATCCGACGATCCATGATCTGATAACAAATGTTTTCCTGGTACCGGAGAGTGTTGATCCGCGTCCCTCATTCCTCGATGAATACCTTGCTGTTACAGGTAACGGAGGAGGAGCTCTTGACGATTACTGGGATGCTTTTTACAGGTATCCCCGAAGCATGGGAGGCGCTATCTGGGATTTTGTGAGTACAGGAATTACCGAAAAGATAAGAACTCTCAGAGATGCTTCTGCAAATAATGTTCAGGTAAAGGCCATGGGCCGGGCCAAGCTGGTTGCGGGTGTTACAGGCAGTGGTATAGACCTTAACGGCCATGACCAGTGGGTTGAGGTTTACAGGGATGACGCTCTCGAAATATCAGGGAATAAACTTACTCTTACTCTGATGGTCTTTCCCAGGGCTTTGAGCAGTTCAGCCGGAACCCTCATAACAAAGGGTAATTATCAGTTCGGGATACGGCAGATACGGAACGACTCCCTTGAGTTTTATTTAACAACCCGGTCGCGGCAGAAGGTGCAGATTGTCCTTCCTGATAACTGGGAGAATAACTGGCATTTTGTTACTGCAAAATATGACGGGGAATCAATTTATATTGAAGTGGATGACAGGATAAGTGATAAGAAAGCAGTATCAGGAAATATAACCAACTCGCCTTTCCCGGTTAATATCGGAAGAAATGCAGAAATTCACGGACAAGAAACAGTTGTTTATATCTGTGATGCAATTATAGATCAGGTCGGGGTCTTTCCTGATTTCATTCCTTCAGGATCATTGAGATCACCTTCCCCTGAATTAAAAAAGAATGCCTCATTATGGCTCGATTTTGAGGAGATGAAGGTCGACGGGGAATTTTTCAGCTATGGAATAGGAGCAAGAACATATGGTTCTATCTGGCCCGACCGCAGACCACAACCCGAAATGTGGCAGATAAAGAAATCGGGACAGCCTGTAACTGCAAAACTCATTTCAGCAGAAAAGGGTGAGGTTGAAATAACAAACAGGTATCTCTTTACTGATCTCAGCAGGCTCAGGAGCAACTGGATGCTGACTGAAAACGGTGAAAATATTCAGACAGGAGAACTGGATCTTAATATTTCACCTCAGACATCAGCTGTAATAAAGATTCCCTTCAATCAACCTGATATAAAGGAAAATGCTGAGTATAGCCTGATATTGAGCTTTTGTCAGAAAGGAACAACAGAGTGGGCTGAAAATGGCTATGAAATTGCATGGGAGCAATTTGAACTGCCATGGTTCAAACCTGTTTCAGTTGCAAAGACACAGGAAACGGGTGCAATTGAAGTTACTGAAGAAAATGACCGGCTTATTATTACGGGAAAGGATTTCAGGTATGTGTTTGATATGCGATCAGGAGAGCTGTCATCGCTTCAGCTATCCGGTAAAGAATTGCTGAAAGCAGGAGGGAAATTTAATATATGGCGCGCTCCGCTTGCAAATGAGGTTGATGAATGGAATTACCGCAGGTCGAATACAAAACATTTCGGTGAGTTTTTTGGCAGATTTGCAGCTTCCGAATGGTATTCTTCAGGAATTCATTCATTAAAGACAATGCAGGAAGAATTTGATTACAAAGTTGTTGATAATTCCGGCATTGAAATAAATATTAAAAATGTTGTTCAGACAGCTTCAGGAAGAGGTGCCTTTCTGAACCGTTATAAATATAATATTTCAGGTTCAGGGGTGATCACAATCGATCATTCTGTGATCCCGGACGGTGATATGCCTGCCTGGCTGCCCCGGACAGGAATGCAATGGGTTCTTGACAGGTCTCTCGGAAATGCAGAATGGTATGGCCGGGGACCACAGGAAAACTACCCTGACAGGAAAAGCGGATATAAGGTTGGTGTTTACAGATCATCAGTCGACGGAATGTATGAACCTTATCTTATACCTCAGGATTATGGTCTGAGAACAGAAAACAGGTGGGTAAGAATGACGGACAGTAACGGCTTAGGTTTGGAATTCTCCGGAAACAGGATATTTAATTTCAGTGCACAGCCGTATTCCACAGATAATCTGACTAAAGCGGTTTATACTTACCAGCTTCAGCCGTCTGACGGAATAACTTTCAATTTCGATTATGCAACAAGCGGAGTAGGGTGTACTGCGTTGTCGGTGTTCCCGGCATATCAGGTGTTACCGCAGAGGTTCGATTTTACGATAACGATCAAACCGGT
>CAZWUB010000253.1:0-3835 GCA_964637415.1 uncultured Rikenellaceae bacterium | reverse complement strand
GGATGATTAATGAAAAGGTGCTGCAATACAAGCAGCGCTATACTGACAAGGATGTGCAGGATTTTTTGGCAATGGCAGCTTTACAGTATGTGATCAAACTAACGGAGGAAGAGGAAAAGCTTGAAAATGATTATGTCCCGGGTGCCATTAATGAACTGATTCAAAAGATCGATTCAGTTCTTGAAAAACAAGAGTAACAGCGTTCTTTTACATAGCAGGAAGATATTGCCCGCACTGTTTCTTCATTCATTTTTGAAACTCAACAGTTAAAACTTTGAAGTCCCCCTTGATCTGGCAAGGACAGGCCTCATCCCGATTCGTCGGGATCACGCTGACGCGTGACATTGGAAGCCCGACCTGGATCAGGAGCTTCAACCATGTAGATATGGGGTTTTATAAAATCTGAAGGAACTTTGCGGGTTTTTTTTTATAAATACATTTTAATAATTAAATAGTTTATGATAATATTAATGACACAAATAAGCAGCGTTCTTGCTCTGATACTGGGCATTGTTGCACTACTGGCCGGCTTTGGCGCAGGAATATTTTTCTGGCACTCAGCCCTCAGAAATAAAAGCCGTAAGATAATCAGCGAGGCTGAAGCAGAAGCTGAAGTAATACGGAAAGAGAAAATACTTCAGGCAAAAGAAAGATTTTTACAGCTTAAGGCCGAACATGAAAAAGTAATAAATGAAAAGAATTCCAGGATAGCCCAGTCGGAAAACAGGGTAACGCAATCGGAAAACAGGATAAAACAGAAAGAACTTATTCTTTCTCAGAAGATTGAAGAACTTCAACGAAAAAAGAACGAAGCTGATTCCATTCGTGAAAACCTGAATACACAGATCGAGTTAGTAGAAAAAAAACACGAGGAACTTGAAAAACTTCATCGTCAGCAGGTTGAAAAACTTGAATCTTTATCAGGGTTTTCTGCCGAGGAAGCAAAAAACCATCTTATAGAATCCCTTAAAGAAGAGGCAAAGACGGGGGCAATGTCCTATATAAACGAGATCCTCGATGAAGCCAAGATGACGGCAAATAAAGAAGCGAAAAGGATTGTTATCCAGACTATCCAGAGAGTTGCTGCAGAAAATGCTATCGAAAATGCCGTTACTGTCTTTCATATCGATTCCGATGAAATGAAAGGACGGATCATAGGCCGTGAAGGCAGGAACATACGGGCTCTTGAAGCAGCTACCGGTGTTGAAATAATTGTTGATGATACACCTGAAGCAATTGTTCTCTCAGCTTTCGATCCAGTAAGAAGGGAAATTGCCAGACTCGCACTTCATCAGCTTGTAACTGACGGCAGGATACACCCTGCAAGGATCGAAGAGATTGTTGAAAAAACCAAAAAACAGGTTGAAGAAGAGATACTCGAAATAGGAAAAAGAACTACAATCGACCTGGGTATACACGGGCTTCATCCCGAACTTATCCGTATGATCGGTAAAATGAAATACAGATCATCATATGGACAGAACCTCCTTATGCATTCACGCGAAGTCGCTAATCTTGCTTCAATAATGGCAGCCGAGCTGGGTTTGAATCCAAAGCTTGCAAAGAGAGCAGGACTTCTCCATGATATTGGAAAAGTGCCTGATGATGAACCTGAACTTCCGCATGCAATTCTCGGAATGAAAATCGCTGAAAAATTCAAGGAAAAACCTGAAATATGTAATGCTATTGGTGCACATCACGATGAGACTGAGATGACAACACTTCTTGCACCTATTGTTCAGGTTTGTGATGCAATTTCAGGAGCCCGTCCGGGAGCACGCCGTGAAGTTGTGGAATCTTATATAAAAAGGCTCAAAGAGCTTGAATCCCTTGCCCTTCAGTACCCTGGTGTTACAAAAACTTATGCAATACAGGCAGGCAGAGAACTCCGTGTTATCGTTGGAGCTGAAAAGGTAAATGACAAGGAAGCTGAAGGCCTTTCTTTCGATATAGCCAAAAAAATCCAGAATGAAATGACTTATCCGGGACAGATCAAAATTACTGTTATCCGTGAGACACGTGCAGTGAACTATGCGAAATAGCGATCTGTTAAAAAATATTTATTAAAAGAATTGATAATTTGGCTAAATTTGCTTCCCATATTCGTGGGAAGCAATGTCGCAGATAAAGCTGATTAATGTAGTTGGAGCCAGGCCGCAGTTTATAAAAGCTTCGGCAATAAGCAGGGCTATAAAAACTGTTTTTCCGGAAAGGTTTGATGAGATCATCGTCCATACCGGACAACATTACGACAAAGAGATGTCCGATGTGTTCTTCGATGAACTGGAGATACACAAGCCTCACTATAACCTGGGTGTGGGTTCATCAACTCACGGCAGACAGACTTCAATGATGATTACAGGCATTGAGGAAATCATCCTTAAAGAGAAACCTGATTGTGTGCTTCTGTACGGTGATACAAACTCTACTCTGGCCGGGGCAATAGCCGCTGCAAAGTTGCATTTCCCGGTTATTCATGTTGAAGCAGGACTCAGGTCTTTCAATAAGATGATGCCGGAAGAGCTAAACCGGATCGTCAGCGATCATTCATCCACTTTACTGTTTGCTCCCACAAACGCAGCTTTTAAGAACCTTATGAGGGAAGGGTTCAGACCTGAAAACTCTCCTCCCTATACAATTGATAACCCCAAGATCTACCTTACCGGCGATATAATGTATGATAATGCACTTTTTTACGCCGGACTTGCAGAAAAGAAGAAAGCTTCATTTCTCGAAAACCTTGCAGTGAAACGGAATGGCTTTGTCCTTGTGACTATACATCGTGAAATAAATACTGATGACACTTCCAGGCTGGAGAGCCTGATGAGAACACTTATAACACTTTCCGGTGAAAATTCAGTGACTCTTGTTATGCCACTGCATCCCAGAACTATCACCTCTCTAAAAACAAAACTTCCGGCCCTTTATACCGATCTTATTAATTCTCATCAAATAAAGATAATACCTCCGGTTTCATATCTCGAGATGATACTTCTTGAAAAAACATCAAGGATGATTATCACTGATTCGGGAGGAGTTCAGAAGGAATCTCATTTCTTCAGGAAACCCTGCCTTGTTTTACGTGCCGAGACTGAATGGGTGGAGCTTGTAAAGAATGGAACTGCAGAACTTGTTGATGCTGATCCTGTTAAGCTGCGTGATGGCTTCTTGAAATATATCAATGACGGATCAGGTCTTGAGTATCCTGCTTTTTACGGCGACGGGAAAACTGCGGAATTCATTCTTAACGAAATAATAATGATGTTCGAATAGTCCTGATCTTCATACTGATTTAATAACAATTTAGTTATATTAGCTACCATGGAACGGCTTGTAAAAAACAAAAAGGTTCTTGTTACCGGTGGAGCCGGTTTTATAGGCTCTAACCTTGTAGACTCCTTATTATCTAATGGAAATCAGGTTGTTTGCCTCGATAATTTTTCAACGGGTAAACGTGAGAATCTGAAGGATTATATGGATAATCCTGATTTCAGGCTAATTGAAGGTGATATCAGGAATTTCGAAGATTGCCAGGCTTCAGTAAACGGTGTTGATATTGTATTTCATGAAGCGGCTCTCGGATCAGTGCCGCGGTCGATAAAAGACCCCATATCAAGCACTGATGTCAATATCGGAGGATTTGTAAAGATGTTGTTTGCATCAAAAGAGGCAGGAGTGAAGAGGTTTGTTTATGCCGCAAGTTCATCAACTTATGGAGATCATCCCGGATTACCCAAGGTGGAAGAAAGGATTGGAAAGCCATTATCTCCGTACGGCATTACTAAATATGTTGATGAGCTTTTTGCAGAGAATTTCGCTTCAACTTATGGTATTG
>CAZWUB010000252.1:0-3835 GCA_964637415.1 uncultured Rikenellaceae bacterium | reverse complement strand
AAAACTCTCTTTCGGTATACTTAAGAAGACCTGCAGCGGGATCTGCAACGTATACTATATATTTTGAGTTTTGTTGGCCTTTTTGCTCATGGCTCAGGTCGCACTTGTCCACCGAAGCTTTAGCGGAGGTGGAGGGCTCAGGGGTATTTGAAATCAGCTCAGAGCTTAGGCCTATGGAGTTGACCGACGAAGGAGCGTCAGAGGCACTTTGCTCAGGGGTTCTTGGTTCTTGCTCTGAGCTCTGAGCTCTGCGCTCTGAGCCCCTTGCCCCACGCTTCCTGCCCCATGCTCTCCACCTTTTGATTTTATAGACTACTACGAAGTGACGCTGGTTCCAGTGGACTAAACAGGGAAGCGGAACCTCATCGCGAAGCTGTTCCCAGGCAAGGCGGTAACCTCGGGTACGAAAGCCGATGCTTTCTGCAGCATCGCTGATACCGAGCATCGAAACACCCGACTTTGTTATGAAAGATTTGGAACGGAGTGATTGTAAAGTGTAAGATTTCCCATAAAATTTTGCGACCATCCGCAGGCAGGATGGACCGCAATCCATTGAATCGAGTTGCTTGAAAAGTGGAAATTCAGGCATAACAGCTACTTTTTTAAACTTACCAGAACTAAGACAGGATTGTCAGTTTCTTTCAGTCTGTTTGCAAGCTTCTCAAGCTCTTTTTTCTTATCCGGATATTTTGGCTTCGAATTTTTAAATTCTTCTGAGTCAACATGAGCTTTGAGTTTCTGGGCATCTACCCATCCAATGATTGTATTATCATCTTTTATCGTTTTTGGCAAAAAGCCCGGACCTCCGTCCAAATCGTTTGTAAAACCCTGGCCAGTGTTAATTATAGCCTTGATATTATTAAATTTTGAACCTATAAAACTATAAATCAAAACATCATTGGGAATTACATACCTGTATACAAACTCATAATAAACATAATTGCCAAATTCAAATAAATTCAATGGTATAATGAAATTTTCAGCCAGATAGCGACTTTCAAATTTAGTACGTGCTTCCGGAGAAATCAATTTTTCTCCGACCTGGATAACCATGTGAGGTGTAAACGTTCCATTATCATATAAATAAATTGTATCAGAATAAACCTCTTTTTTAAAAAGTTTATTATCAAACATGTAAAAAAGGTTTTCACCTTTAATACCATATGCATCATGATTCTTAAAGGGATACTTATTAGGAAAGAATTTTATAACTCTTCCGTTTGTGTCAATTAAAGTATAACTATTTTGAATGTCACCCATATGATTCTCACTGTAACATAATATTTTATCATCTATAAATTGAAATTCACTTGGGGAAAACGTGACAGGAAAAGTTCTTAATAATTTACCGTTTTCTGCATAAACGAAGAATTTCTTTTGCCAACGTGCAAGCAAGTATATATCTTGATTTCTTGAACATATATTTATATCATGGACCGCAGTAAACTCGTCTGGACCTCTTCCTTTAGTCCCGATCCTGGTGATAAACTTCCCATCAGTTTTGAATTCCAGTATAGTGCTATACTGTTGTATGATACAATCCGTTTCCCCAAACACTAACTTATTTCCCGGGTCTAAATCATCAAGACTTGAAATCATGCATTGTTCATTGGATTCCAGTTGAATATACTCAATATCAACAAATCCAAGATCAGAAAGCTTGATGCTGGTGACTTTAGGCAATTTTTTTAGATCAAATTTAACAATAGGAGAATTATCATCTTTTTTTTCATATTTACAGACAAATCCAACTGATACTAGAATAAGAATAATCATAATGCTTTTCATAAGCGGTAATTATTAATTATTTGTACTTGTACTTAAAAAATTCTTACAAAGATTAACTAAAAAGGGAGTCTATAACTCCCTCTTAATTAAAGTAAATCTCCAAAACAAGAAATGGAGGACCAACCAGGACAGGCACGATCACAAAACTCAACTGCTCCCATTCCACAATCAGGGACTGGCATATTCCCACAAGGAATATCATTTCTCGAGCACCAAGCCCAACCATATCCACCCCTTATAGTAGCTAATTCATTATTTTTCATTAACTTTTTCGGATTAATCTCCAGTTTATTGAGTTTTTTCATTTCTGTAAAATTTAAGTATTAATAAAATTGATTTTTTGTTCCAACTTCGGATTCATTTAACTGCATGGCGACAGTCCGGTTAAAACATTTATCTTTGCCATTACACCCCCTTTCTTGTTTGAGAAAGGTCCGGGCAGGAGGTTGCGCATGGCGCAGAGGTCAGAGCAAAACTTCCTGCCCTTCTCTTTCAAATTTAATACAAATGAGTCCATTAATACATGAAAATTTACTTATTGTTATTTAATTAACAGTACTTACCTGAATTTGAGATTCCTTTTTCTCATTAAAGATCTCTCTGAAATACATTAAATCATCAATTTCATACTGAGGTGGAAGTTTAAAACCATTTATGAAAAAGGTCGGAGTCCCCATGACATTACATTCTTTAAAAAGACGTCCGTTCTCTTCACTGATCTTACCTGAAAGATCAATATCCTCCGGAATACAAAGACCTTCGGTTATCCTTGACCTGGAATAAGGATCAGCATTAAACCATTGCTCCAGTAGTTTTATTGATTCCACTTCTTTACCCAGCCTATTATTGTTATAAAGAGTCGTGAGCATTTTGTTGTCAGACGCCATCAGTACAAGATTGATAAGAATATTTTCTTTATTATTAAGCATATCCCTGATCTTCTCAAAAGCCCTTGCACAGTGAGAACAATGAAGACTTAAGAAAGCTGTTATTTTAATTGAAGCTTTCCCGTTACCAAAAACCAGACTGTTTTCCGATAAAGAAATTTCATATTGCGTCTGATTCATTAAAAGCAGTGTCAAAATATCAGGGTTCTTCTTAAATCCCAGATATTTATAATAATGCATTTCTTCCGAAATTTTCTCCCTCCGGAATAGTATAAACAATGTGTAAACTATTGTAATAACAAGAAAACAAAGCACAAGCACTATAAAAGAATTAAAAGAAAACACGAATTGTGAAAATTGTGGTAATAACAAAATGAATTCAGCAATAAGTATCAGTTGTACTCCAATGCACATAGGGCACCATTTCTTTAAAACAAATCCCTGGTAATAAATCGAGAACAAAGGATATGGAATTGACAATGCAGCCAATATAGCCATTATGGGTAAGCCTGCCCCTTTTAAGTCCTGCAAAAGAAATATTAAGCCACCTGTAAAGTAAATGAATCCTATATCGGCCCATCCGAACCATCCGAATACTTTTGAAGCTTTGTCATGAAGTACTGTATTACAATTAGTGGCCTTGTTCAGATGACACAGCTTATCTGTAAATGAAAGATAAACTTCAAATTCGTGCAGAATGAGCAGAACAGAAAGTATTATTCCTGCAATTTTTGTAAATAATAGCACCGGAATAACCTTTTCGGCAAGCCCCTCTCCTGAAACCAAAAGGTTAATAACTGAATAAATAATGAAAACCAACATTGCGAAAAAGGCAAAGGGCAATATCGATTTACTGATAAGTTCGTTTTTCCATTTAGAAATAAAATCTCTTTCACCTGATTGTTCATCAGGATTAAGCAAAATAACAGCTCCTGAACAGCTTTCGAAAAACTCCCTTTTATCGATTTTTTCTTTTTCTTTATATGATGTATAACATGTAACAATATCATCTCCGGTATCTGTTACAAACCCTATCTGGCCTCCACCCTTGTTGAAATGAACTATATACGGCGCTTCAAGATCTTTCAGTTCACCAATTTCGTATCTGAGTGGATAATTTTCAACATGCAATTCATTCAGGGTATCGCAAATACTCTTAA
>CAZWUB010000251.1:2472-3839 GCA_964637415.1 uncultured Rikenellaceae bacterium | reverse complement strand
AAGCCGATTCAATCTCTTTCCGCTCACTTATCAGTCGGGTTTTGTCATTTATGACAGTCATTTCGCATACAACAGGATCACCATAGGGCACAAGAAGTGCACGCCGGCTTGTAACATATAACCTGGTTTTATCAGCTGACATCTGAATCCCTGTCGGATTATTTCCCGCAGAGAGCCTCTTTTCTTCAGTTCCTGTTGCTAAACTTATTACAGATATGTCAGAAGAATAAGAATTTACAACATAAAGATGTTTTTCATCAGAACTAAGAGCAAGACCGGCAGGACCGTTACCTGTACTAAGTGTATCAGTAACCTTCATGTTCGCCAGATCGATAACCGAGATATTGTCAGACCACTGGTTACTGACATAAGCATAACTGTTCCCTTCATCAAGGATCACTGTATGTGGCCTGTTGCCAACCTCAACAGTGTTTATAACCCTTCCCTTCCCTGTATCAACAACAAGAAGTTCATTTCCTTCTTCCGCAACGACATACAGAGTCCTGCCGTCTTGTGATAATGCCAGGTTGAACGGAGATAAATAATCTGCATTTATAATTTTCGGGATAAGCCCGGTTTTCTGAGTGTAAAGATGGCATGAAAGACAATTAAGAGGATGATCTTCCGTAGCTGTCTGGTAATTCACATGCCCCCTTGCCCACCTGTGAAAGGGCGGATAAATAAGAAAGAAAAGGATTGCCGTCACTCCGGCTATTATTATCAGATTTATATATACCCTCTTCATATTTTATTCCAGTTCTACTGTTTTTTCCTTTATTTCTGTAAGATGAACAGGTATCAGTACAGGTGGTTTTTTTACTGCAAGCGGGATCCTGTTCACAGGCACCGTTTCCGGATCTTCATGACAGCCCACACAGCCACGTCGTTCATTCGGGCGAAGCCACATCCACGTACACGGCCCAATGATAGTCTGTCCTTTCTCATCAAGTGTACGGATACGGAATGGCTTGTCTGCTAATATTTTAAGTTGAAATGAACCATCTTCTTCAACCGGAACGATCCCGTAAGTTGAATCCGGTCCCATCACTTCAATCAGCCTGGCTTCAATCAATCCCGGATTATCATTTTTCGATTTGAGTCCGGTGAAATTTATATCCTGACATAACAGTAATCCGGTCTTAACCTGAAGATCCACCTCACTTGGCAGCTTTTTCGGCCGCTCATAAGCTTCAGCAACAATAACATCCATAATATCATACTCAGGGTCGGAAAATATCAGCCTGCCGGTTGTCTTTGTTTCAGCATCAAATTCATATAGTGCATAATTATCTGACCCGGATTTACGATATGACACAAGGAACCTGTCATATGTAACAGGTAAAACCGATTGAAATTCCTCCTCCCCT
>CAZWUB010000251.1:0-2372 GCA_964637415.1 uncultured Rikenellaceae bacterium | reverse complement strand
AGCCGGCCATCCTTCAACACTTGTGTCGCAAAATTATCACAAGGGCTGAAAGTGATCTGCCGGATATTGGAACCGTCGATGTTTCCTGTATACAGGCAATGAGCATTTCCGACAGTATCATTTACCGTAAGTTTACTGAAAACCATCCGCCCGGCAGGCAGCCAGGCAGGATCGGTGCAGTTCTCACTGAACGATGTGATCTGTCTGTAATTCAACTTTCTGAGGTTCATCTCCCATATCTGCCATACATCTCCCTGGTTTTTCTGGGCTGAAAAGAGTATCTGCTTTCCATCATAAGATATTTCAGGATAAGCAGCAGAATAAAAATCACCTGTCAATACCCTGACTTTTGCAGGCTTTCCCGGATCAAAAGCTATTATTCTCGAACCTGTAATGTATCTTCCCGGATCAGTTATACCGTCCTGTGCAAATGAACTTAACCTCGCTTCTGTTGCAATAAGCATACCCGACCTGACCTTCTTACAACCAACAGCAATAAAAGAGAGACAAATTACAAAGGTTATTAACAAATGTATTTTGGATATCCTGCGAATTCTCATATAAAAAGTTTAAGGCTCTGTAATTTCGAGGATTTGATTTGCTTTTACATTTTCAATGACCTGAAGTTTTCCCGACGGCCATTTTATCTCAACCCTTTCTGCAGTTTCATTTTTTGCAAGTCCGAAATGCAATCTCGGATCATTCTGGGAAAGATAACCTGTAGTACTTCTTTTCAGGGCGGTCTGGGTTTTTCCACCTGAAGTGACCCTTATCCTTGAACCGATCCCGTCACGATTGCTTTCTGTCCCGGTCAGCTTGATCATGAGCCAGTTATTTACATTACCCTTGTTATTCCGGAGGAAGACTGAGTAATCATTCAGGTTCATAATGAAAATATCGAGGTCACCGTCGTTTTCATAATCTCCGATACATGCCCCTCGTCCAACAAGTTCCCTGTGAAAATATTCGCCGAGTTCAAGTGAGACATCCCTGAACTTTCCGTTCCCTTCATTCTGAAACAACTGATCTTCCTGACCGTAAAGGTGTTTCAGAGCTCCGTTTGTCTTGAAGATATCCACATCGCTGTCGTTATCATAATCAATGAAAGATGAAGACCAGCCTACGAACTGTGCTGCCGCCATCGATATATTTGAAGCAATCCCCTTATCTATGAACAGACCATTACCCATGCTCTCATAAAGAGAACAATACGTATCATCCGATACAAAAAGGTCAATATGACCGTCGTTGTTGTAATCAGCATAATCAACCGACATGCTTACAGTAGCTTCTCCTGCCTGGCTGAAAGCTGTACCCGACATTGTCCCATGATCAACAAATTTTCTGCCGCCTTCATTATGCCACAGATAATTTAATGTATGGTCATTTGCCACATAAATATCGACCCATCCGTCATCGTCATAATCAGCGGCCCCGACACCCATCGCCCTTCCGTCGATATCTGTTATTCCCATCTTTTCAGTAACATCTTCAAAGGTGCCGTCGCCGTTATTGCGATATAAGACATCTTTCTGGGCATCATATGCCATTGGTCCCGGAAAACCGTCAGGAGCATAATAATATTTATAGTCAGGATCGAACTCAAGGAAGTTCCCTACATAAATATCGAGGAAACTGTCATTGTCATAGTCAAGCCATGCTGCGCCGATGCTGCACTCCTTACCTCCTGCCACATTTGCTTTTGCTGATATGTCGGTGAAGGTTCCGTTACCGTTATTTTTCAGCAGAACATTCGGACCATAGTTACTTATATATAAGTCGGGGTATCCGTCGTTGTTGAAATCTCCGGAAGAAACACCCATGCTGTACCATGGACCGCCCACACCGGCCTTTTTTGTCACATCCTCAAAGGTACCGTCACCTTTGTTCCTGAAAAGCCTGTTCCCTCCGGGCACTTCGGCAGGTTTTTCACTCTTTATGAAACCTTCAACCCAGGTACCGCTGCAGGCATAAATATCAATAAAGCCATCCTTGTTGTAATCCAGAAAGGCCGCACCACCACCGTCAGATTCGATTATATTGTTCAGCTCGTCTTCTCCTATAGAATGCTTAAAGACCAGTCCGATATCCTCTGCAATTTCCTGGTAGAAATCACTGTTGGGTGAAGGAACAGCAATTTCTGTCCCGATTGCCTGAAGTGAAGATGGTTTGTTGCCGGAACGGCAGCCATTAATCAGCAACACGACCAAAAGTATAGGAATATAACTCGGCTTTATGCACATGATGACTTAATTAGTTATAGTTTAATTACTTAGCAGGTTCGGGTACAATCAGAAGATTTGATTGCAAACGAATTTTAATCTGCAAATCATGGTTAATAGTACTGCACTAAAGTACCGGAAGGCTATTAA
>CAZWUB010000250.1:0-3973 GCA_964637415.1 uncultured Rikenellaceae bacterium | reverse complement strand
TGCCTTTGTGCCGTTGAGCCATTGCGCCTTTGTGCCTTTGGTACAATTTTTGATTACACTGTAAAAACAATCATCATGAAGTATTTATTGGTTACCATTCTGTTAGCAGCATCATTTTATTCAGTTCATGCCCAGGAAAACCGTTCAGGGATCCTTGAAGATCTTGAAAATAACAAAACATCAGGTCAGACAACCCAGTCTGCCTTTACAGCAACAATAAAATCAGCGACACGCCTCTTTGCCGATAAAAATGATCTTACATCAGTCATAACTGTGATCCCTTCAGGATATGAAGTTGATGTCCTGGGCGCAGACAGTACCTATCTGAGGGTTGTTTTTGAAGAAGCCGAAGGATTTATCTTAAAGAGACATGCTGAAATAAAACAGACTCCTATGTCAGACAGACGCGCTATACCCGCCGGTGAACAGTCCGGGCAGTATACATCGCAAAGTCAACCTCAACCGCAATCTCAGCCTCAATCTCAACAGACAAGCCGTTTCACCTATCTCGAAAATAAATACGGTACCGACATGGCTTCGAGGCTTATTGCCGGCAAGATATGGAAGGGAATGACAGGTGAGATGGTAAGGGACAGCTGGGGAAAGCCCTCGAAAATAAACAGGGTAATATCTTCAAATACAATAAAGGAAGAGTGGATATACAGGAGCACCTGGCTTTACATTGAGGATGATGTTCTGATGACATGGGGACCGGTGCAACGGTAATATTTCGTAGAGACGCCCAAATTGGGCGTCTCTACAATGAAAAACGCCCGAAATGGGCGTTTAATCGTTATCATTCGAGCGGGAGACGGGACTCGAACCCGCGACCCTAACCTTGGCAAGGTTATGCTCTACCAACTGAGCTACTCCCGCAGATTCAGCGGCAAAAATAAGAACTTTTTTTTTATATCCAAAACCTCAATAAAAATGATATTTATTGCTATTTTCGGCCTTCAATTATCTTTATAACAATGATAGCCTAAATTTTAATCAATGAAGAAACACTTATCCCTCACATTTATCCTATTTCTGATGCTTATGTTTTCATGTAAAACAGTAACCAAAGAGACAGAATTATCAATCCCGGTTGAAAAATATTCACTTCCCAACGGGTTGACTGTCGTACTTAACGAGGACAAATCTGACCCAATAGCTGCTGTGGCAGTATATTATCATGTCGGGTCAAGCCGTGAAGCTACCGGAAAAACAGGATTTGCTCACCTTTTTGAACACATGATGTTCCAGCGATCTGAAAATGTCGGAGAAGACCAGTTGTTCAGGGAAATACAGGGTGCCGGCGGAACACTTAACGGAAGTACCAGCCAGGACAGGACCAATTACTATGAGGTGATCCCTAAAAATGCTCTCGAACTGGCCCTATGGCTGGAATCAGACAGAATGGGCTATCTGACCAATACTGTAACAAAAGCATCGCTTGTCAACCAGCAAAATGTCGTTCAGAACGAAAAAAGAGAAAGCGTTGATAATGCTCCATATGGATTCAATTCGGAAATAATTTCAAAAACCCTTTACCCTGCAGGTCACCCTTACAGCTGGACCGTCATCGGATTGATGGAGGATCTTACAAATGCCACAGTCGAAGATGTCAGGGGATTTCACAAGAAATTCTATACCCCTAACAATGCCACACTCGCCATTTCGGGAGACATCAACAAGGAAGAGGTCAAGGCTCTGATCGAAAAGTACTTCGGGGAAATACCGGAAGGGGAACCAATAGAAAAAAGAGGACCTATGCCTGCAAGTCTCGCCAGCACCATAAGACTTTATCACGAAGATAATTTCGCCAAAGCTCCCCAGCTTACAATGGTATTCCCCACATCAGAAAGATATTCAAAGGATTCTTATGCTCTTAACTTTCTAGGTGAACTTATGGCAAACACAAAGAAAGCTCCTCTTTATGTAGTCCTTGTGAAAGATAAAAAGCTTACCTCCAGGGTCATGACAAGGAATATGGCCAGTGAACTTGCAGGTAGCTTTATGATTTCAGTCCCCGCAAACCCCGGAGTAAATCTTACTGAAGTTGAAAAGGCCATTTTTGAAGGTTTTGAAAAATTTGAAAAGGACGGATTTACAGAGGATGATCTTACACGGATAAAAGCCCAGTATGAAACACGCTTTTATAATTCTTTTGCAAGTGTACAGGGCAAAGCATTCCAGTTTGCAGAATATACAATGTATACAGGAGACCCTCAATATTATATGAAAGATCTTGCAGCCATTCAGTCTGTTACGATGCAGGATATAAAGAATGTATATGAAAAATATATTAAAGGCAGAAATTTCGTCCAGACCAGCTTTGTCCCGAAAGGTGAAGTGAATCTTATTGCTGAAGGTTCAGTAGATGCAGGTATCATTGAAGAAGATGTAACAAAAGCAGCAGAAGTAAGGGGTGAATCAGTTCCAGAAGAACCTATTGTCAAAACCCCCACGAAATTTGACAGGTCAGTTAAACCGCTTCCCGGACCGGATCCGGAAGTCACTCTTCCGCAGGTCTGGAAATCTTCACTCGCCAATGGTATAGAAATATGGGGTATAGAACATAATGAGCTCCCTCTTGTCCAGTATTCAATTATCCTTGAAGGAGGACATATTGCTGAGGATATTTCAAAAGCAGGACTTGCCAATCTGGTTGCATCAATGATGAACGAAGGAACAAAGAATAAAACTCCGGAAGAACTGGAGGATGCGATCGGCCTTCTGGGAGCTTCAATCAGAGTGATGTCAGATGATGACAACATTTCAATCAATGTAAGCACCCTTGTCAAGAACTTCGAAAAAACAATTGCTCTTGTTGAGGAAATGATCCTTGAACCCAGATGGGATGAAGAACAATTCGCCCTGGCAAAGAGCAGGATCATTAACACACTCAAGAGAAATCAGGCCAATCCAGCCTACCTGGCTTCCACAACACTCGATAAGCTGATGTTTGGTGAAAATAATATTCTCGCCATTGAATCATCAGGTACTGAAGCTTCAGTCAGCTCAATTACTGTTGACGACATGAAGGCATTCTATGACAAGTATTTTTCGCCTTCTGTGGCCAGACTTATTATCACAGGCAACCTGAGCAGGGAAAAAGTAGAATCAGCCTTCTCGGCATTGAGCCAGAAATGGCCGGTAAAAGAAGTAATCCTTCCTGAGCTGAAAGTACCCGAAGCTCCTGAGAAATCTGCAATATATTTTGTAAATGTTCCCGGAGCAAAACAATCAGTTATTTATATCGGAGCTCCTTCATTACCCAGAACAAGTCCGGATTATCATCCTGCAGTTGTTGCCAATTATAAGCTGGGCGGATCCTTCAACGGATTATTTAACCTTATCCTGAGGGAAGAAAAAGGTTTTACCTACGGTGCACGGTCCAATATTTCAGGAGGCAAGGACTATGGTATATTCAGTGCATCTTCAGAGGTAAGAACAAACTCAACCCTTGAGTCAGTCACGATCTTCAAGACAGAAATGGAGAAATACCGTGAAAATATGCCTCAGGAATACATTGATTTTACTAAAAATGCACTCATAAAGAGCAATGCACTCCGTTTCGAAACAATCGGAAGTCTTCTTAACATGCTTAATACAATGAGTTCATATGACCTTCCGGTTGATTATATCAAACAGGAAGAGGCTTATGTACGGTCTCTTACACCTGAAAAACAACTTGAAATAACCAGGAAATACATAGATCCCTCAAGGATGTATTATGTTGTAGTCGGTGATGCAAATACACAGTTGAAGGAACTTGAGAAAGTTGGGTTGGGAAAGCCAATCCTTGTAAAGAATTAACATATTTGTTTAAATTTGCATCGGGCATTCTGACTTCACGACTTCACGACTGCACGACTGCACGACTGCACGACGATACTGGCCCGGATGGTGGAATGGTAGACACGCAGGACTTAAAATCCTGTGAGCAGTAATGCTTGTGCGGGTTCAAGTCCCGCTCCGGGTACTG
>CAZWUB010000249.1:0-3981 GCA_964637415.1 uncultured Rikenellaceae bacterium | reverse complement strand
TACTTCTTTCCACAGGCAGGGATTAATTTTATGGTGAAGGCGGAGGTTCTGTTTTAGCGGAAGTTCTAATTTCTGACAATGATAGAAAAAGTTGGCAGTTGGCATAAAGCAGTTGGCAGTAGGCAAAAAGCAGTTGGCATTAGCCGGTATTCGGTATTCAGTAATCGGTAAGTCGGTCTTTACCAATTGCCAACTGCCAATTGCCAACTATAATAGTATGCAATTGTAGTTTTCATGAGAGTAGCAATAGACTGGATATTAAATAACTACATTGAAATTTTCGGTGCGGTAGCCGGGATCATATATGTTTTCCTCGAGGTCAGGCAGAACATATGGTTATGGCCGGTAGGGATTGTTACATCAGCGGTATATATATATGTCTTTTTCACCGGGAAGTTGTATGCGGATATGAGCCTGCAAGGATATTATTTAGTGATAAGTGTGGCCGGGTGGTATTGGTGGTTGAAAGGCTCAGGGCGCAGAGCTAAGGGCTCAGGGCAGGAGGGGGAGAAGGGGAGAGGGGGAGATGAGGAAAAGGGGATGAGGAGAGGGGGAGAGGGGGAGAAGGGGAGACTGAGGGACGTAGAGACTAAGGGACAGGAGTGTTCGCCGCAGGGAATCCCCTCCGGGGAGGGGTTTGGGGTGGGTTTAGTGACAGAGAGACTGAGAGACGAAGGGACTAAGGGACTAAAAGTAACGAGGGTTACTATGAATACAGCCATTATCCTTGCCATCGTATTTTCCGTTCTGTTTGCATTAATGTGGTTTGTCCTTGACCGATTCACCGACTCCCCGGTACCTATGTGGGACTCCTTTATAACCTCTCTTTCAATAGTCGCAACATGGATGCTTGCAAGAAAGATCTATGAACACTGGTTCTTATGGATAATAATAAATGCAGCAGCATCTTTACTTTTCTTTACCAGGGGATTATATCCGACGGTTGTACTATACTTTATTTACCTGGTGATGTCTTTTGCAGGGCTGAAGGCATGGAAGAGGGCAACAGAACCACGTTAGTTCCGTAATCCAAAGTCCGGAGGATCTATCAGTTGATCCGTAAAAATAAAGATGCCACAAAAAACTAAGTCACTAAGGTGCACTAAGTCAAGATATTATGCGCTTATCAGCACATCATTTTAAAATCTTAACCTCAACCTGGAATCATCAGATAAGGATTTGTCTCGCGTATTCTACACAGGTTTTTGTTTCCTTAACGGCATTTGACCATGGTTTGATATCATATTCAAGTTCGATGTCCACAAATATCGGCCATTTCTGTTTTTTGATCAGAAGAAGAACATCAGCAATAGGTACCTCGCCCTGGCCCCATACCTGGTTAGTATTGGCCGGATCTGTTTTCGGACCGGTCTTGTCTTTAAGGTGTACTGTAAAAATACGGTCATGGTATTTTTCAATTATCGTATTCGGGTGAATACCTGTAGATCCGAAGAAATGGCCTGCATCAAAGTTCATCATTACTGCTGGCGATACAGCAAGGAAGGGATCATAACTAAAACCTTCTGTGGCAAATTGCATATGGTTGTGGAATACTGCATACATCCCGTGCTTTTCGGCAGAGGGTGCCATTTTCTTTACAGCATTTTCTCCTATCTCGTCGCATACACCTTTGGCTCCCATTGCTTTAGCTGATCTGAAAGCATAATCAATTTCCTCATCTGACCAGCGTCCTGGTGAGAATTTGACAATATGGATCTTTATCCCTGCATCATCGAACAGTTTCCGTGCCTGTTCAACTTTCGACATAGGCAGAGATACACGCCACTGTTTAAGATCCTGGCTGTATTTTGCTATCGCCGCGTCCTGCTCGGGTGTTCTCTGGTTACGCTGGCCGGGATTGGCGATAACAGTATTTCTGGGAGCTCCGAGATAATTTTCAAGGTCTCCGCTCATAAGTTCAATTGAATTGATTCCGGCCTGCTGGCAATATTTAATTATATTTTCAATTCCGCCCGGCATACTTCGCCAGCTGTAAGTGATCGCTCCTATCTGTACTCCTCCGAAAGTTGAATTGGGTCCGGATGTGGACCTTGATTTTTTCTTTATTGACCCTCCCCATGCAGAATTACCAGGAACCACAGAGAATGCCGCAATTGCAGCGCTGCTTTCAATAAATTTACGTCTTGATAGTGTCATATTCTACTTTATTTTTGTAATAAATAACTATGATGGATAATTACTATAAAAGTAAACAAAACTTTTGTTCGAAGATATTTAAAGTATCTTTGGACGATGTTCATTCCTGATGATTATCTGAAAATGTTTTTGGATTTGTATGAAATCGTTTTAATATGCATATGTCCGCATTGCTAAAAACAATAATCCTTGCCGATGGAACATTTCCCGAACATGAAATTCCGCTTGGGTATCTCAGAAACGCGGAAAGGATAATCTGCTGCGATGGCAGTGCAAATCATCTTGTTGAAGCAGGATTTATTCCTTATGCAATAGTCGGGGATCTTGATTCTGTTTCAAAAAGTGTTTCGGATAAATACTCCGACAGGCTTTTCCGGGATGGCGACCAGGAGACAAATGACCTTACCAAGGCGGTAAAATGGTGTATCAGGAACAATTATATAGATCTTGTTATTCTGGGAGCAACCGGTAAGAGAGAAGATCATACAATCGGAAATATTTCACTTCTACTTGAATATGCCAGGGAGGCTGAAGTATTAATGGTTACGGATACAGGGACCATACGTCCATTCCTTAAATCGTGTACCTTCTCATCAATTCCCGGCCAGCAGGTATCGGTATTCTCGGTTAATCCGGAAACTGAAATAACTTCCAGTGGACTCCTTTATCCGCTTGTCCGGAAAAAGCTCCGGAACTGGTGGGAAGCAACATTAAATGAAGCAGCTGGTGAGGTTGTAGAGCTGGAGTTTAGTGGTGGATCGGTAATAGTTTTCTTGAAGTTTCCTGACCCACTGCTCTTATAAGTAACCCCTGTCCTGCTTTATTCAACTTTTTATACCCATCAGAGGAGGTGCTGCAACCGGGCGGTTAACTGATCTTTTCCTCTTTTACGAGATTGATCAGCTGAACCCGGCTCTTTACATTTGTTTTGATGTAAATACGGTGAGTATGATCCTTTACTGTCTGCAGGCTTATAAACAGCTTTTCCGATATTTCCTTATTACTTAGTCCGTTACATATTTCCCTTATAATATCTGATTCGCGGGGTGAGACTTCATACTTCGCACAGAAATCATCAAATGACAGATTGCCGGATGATTCAGAAGCAAGGGCGGGGACCATAGTACAATAGCTCAGATAGCCCGGAAGGAAGGTGTTGCCTGCAAAAAAGATAAAAATAAATATAAGTGCAAGCCATGGCTGGGTTGAGTATAAAACCAGAGCAAGACATTGAATTACTGTTATAACAGATATTATTGGAGCAATCAGCCTTCTGTCACGTTCATGAATGACCGCCCGCGATTTTCTTGATAAGTGGATAAGATAAGAAGCCAGCAGAGCATAAGCCATGTTCATTGAAATGAAATAGTTCCTGATGAGGGTTGCCGGTTCTGTCGTATTCTTCCTGGCAATATAATAACCCAGAATGATAAGGAATGCGAAATTCAATCCGAGGAAAACCGGGATGAACCAGCCGCTTTTCTTCCTTCCGGAGATACCTGCCGTGAATTGAATAAGCATAAGCCATGCAAAAACAAGGAATGGCAATCCCATCAGCAATGCAATATTTGAAAAGCGGGTAAATAATTCCGGGGAGATATACGGAGCCAGAAATGCTTTTAAAAGAACCTGGCCCCATATTCCGTAAAATCCGAACGTATAAATAAACACCTGGTAATAGAGAAGCGCAGCGAAAATTTCAGATTTGTAGTTATTCCTTAACCTTATAGCTAGTGCTATTCCGGCTGAAGCAAGTGCAACTGAAACAATAAATGCCAGGTAAAATAGAATTGTCAGCATAATAATATAAAGGTATAAAATTCA
>CAZWUB010000248.1:0-3989 GCA_964637415.1 uncultured Rikenellaceae bacterium | reverse complement strand
GTCTCTTCGTCACCTCATCTCCCCCTCTCCTTTTCTCCCCCTCTCCTTCTCTCCCCTTCACCTTATCTCCCCCTCTTTCCCTTCGTCCCTTCGTCACCTCATCTCTTCTACCATCGCCCTGGCAATCCTGCGTGAGGCACCTGCCGGACCAAGCTTTTCCATCAATATTTTATAATCTGAAAGCATCCTTTCCCTTTTCTGCCCGCCTTCAAGAATAAGCGATAGTTCCATAGCCAGGTTATTCCTGTTAAGAGCATATCCCAGTAATTCCTTTACTATTCCGGAACCGGCTATCAGGTTGACAAGGGAAACGAACTTCACCTTAATAAGTATCACCGCAATAAGCATTGATAAAAAATCTCCTTTATAACAAACGACCTGTGGAATATTGATCAGTGCGGCTTCAAGGGTTGATGTTCCTGATTTCACAAGGGCTGCCTCGGAAACTTTAAGCACTTCATAGGTTCTATCTGTGACTATTTTTACCGGAGCATCCCCTGCAATTTCATGATATAATTCTTCAGGGATATTTCTTACCCCGGCGATGACAAACTGGTATCCTGGAAAATCACCTGTGATCTTTATAATTTGCGGTAGTATGGATTTTATCTCATCTTTCCGGCTGCCTGGAAGGATCCCTATAACCGGTTTGTTGCCGAGCTGAAGTTTTTCAATTAATTCGCTCTTCCCCGGCATCGAAGCCATTGTTCTTTCAATCTCATCAACAAGCGGATTACCCCGGTATTCGACAGGAATGTCATATTTTTCATAAAATTCCTTTTCAAATGGGAAGATTATGAACATTCTGTCGACCCATTTCTTTACTTTAATCACCCTCTTTTCGCGCCAGGCCCAGAACTTGGGAGAAATATAATAAAAGACCTTTATACCCGCTTCCTTTGCAAATTTTGCTATACGTAAATTAAAAGCAGGATAATCAATCAGGATCAGCACATCTGGTCTGTATTCAGCTACCTGTTTCTTACAGAGTGCTATATTATGGAATACCGCTTTTAAATTTTTAATTACAACAAGAAAGCCCATGAATGCGGTTTTACTGTAATGCATAAGAAGTTTCCCGCCGGCAGCTTCCATAAGGTCGCCTCCCCAGCAGACTATTTCTGCGGCATTGTCTTCGACGATAAGTTCCTTTATAAGATTTGAACCGTGAAGGTCACCTGAGGCCTCTCCTGCTACTATAAAATACCTCATACAAGTAATTTTTCACCGAATACCAATACAGCCCAGGCAAATGTAATTCCGAGAACACCCCTTGATGCCCGGAGCATATCAAAATGATTGAAAAGCAGAAAGATAAAAACATTTGGAATCACGGCCAGTGTAATAATTTTGGAAACAATATCTGCTTCTGCGATTTTCCTGAGCCATTCTGTCAATGAAGGATCACTTTTGGCAAACAGGAACATTATCAGAGCTGTAATTAACGGAAGCAATATTCCTGCAACAATTCCTGTTGTCAGATTGTCGAACTTATCCGTCGCTCTCATCTGCCGAATCTTGTTTTAAGCGTGTTCATAAAGTTATAGGCGGTCATATCTACAGAAACCGGGACAACGGAAACATAGTTATTCTTTAAAGCCCACTCATCTGTATCATCAGCGTCTGGTTCATGATTGTTAAATAAACCTGTCAGCCAGTAGTATGTTTTACCCATCGGATCTTTCCTCTTTTCAAACTCCTCCTTCCAGTTACCTCTTGACTGCCGGCAGATCAAAATACCTTTGATCTCCTCTCTCTTTACAGCCGGTATATTTACATTAAGACATATTCCCGGGGGAAGCGGTTCCGAAGTCAGGTTATTCATAACAATCCGGATGAAATCTTTGCACACCGAGAAATCGGCGGCGGGAGAAAAGCTGTTAAGTGAAAATCCCACTGAGGTGATCCCGTACAGGCAACCCTCAAGGGCTGCAGCCATCGTACCGGAATATAAAATACTTACCGATGCGTTAGCTCCATGGTTTATTCCTGATACAACAAAATCGGGTTGTCTTTCCAGTAACTGGTTTATTGCCAGCTTAACGCTGTCAGTCGGGGTTCCGTTGCAAGCGTAGATCCTGTGTTTATCATTCTCTTCAAGCAGTTTTACCCTGAGAGGGGTTTTTACTGTGAGTGCCTGTGACATCCCCGACTGGCTCTCAAGTGTTGAAACAAGGATCACCTTGCCAAATTCCTCAATAACCTCCAGCAGGGTTTTCAGCCCGGCAGCATACAAGCCATCATCATTTGTCAATAAAATGAGCTTGTCATCTTTTTCGATAATCATAAAGCAGACTTTGGCTGCAAAGATATAGAAATACCTTTGCCTTCAGCTAAAATGACTTGTTTATTGCATAAGGCACCTTATAGAACACCCCTGGTCTCCCCAGGAAAATGACATCAACTTGCCTGCATCGGAAAAAGAGTACATTTGGAAATGCCAGTAGTGCCCGACTGCAAAATTGCTTGACCACCAGTATCCGTTGGTACCCATCTGATAATATGCTGAACCTGCACGGTAGCCTCCAGGCCGGGCAGAAAACCCTGTTGAATTTGAAGTGCCACCTGATGTACTGGACCAGTAAAGAGAACCTGTTTCCTTTAAAGGGCCTCCTGCATAATCTGATCCGCCCAGATAATCGGCAAGCCAGGTAAATGCATCAGAATAAGGTACACGCCAGCCTACAGGACAGAGATCTGTTCTCTTTGCAGCATAGTAATTATACAGATGTCCATATGATTTGACATTCTTTTCCTCATTTTTATAAGTGGCACAAGACGGTACCGTATTCCATTTTTCATCATCCCCGTAAGATAAATCCACGCTGGTATTTAGTTTTCTGGTCCTGAGGTTTTCGCCCATCCAAATCTGTGCTCCCGCTTTGTTTTCAGGGTCAGGCTCACCATATTCTCCTTTTCCTCCTCCAATTATCACAATCGGATAGTTATTGCCGCTGCCATCCGTACAGGCATAAAAATTGAATGTTACTGTTTTATCGCCTGTTGGCACAATTGTCAGAACTGTACTATAGATGCCTGAAATCCCTTTAATCTTCAATCTGTCGCCGGTTGTATACTGCATAGTTTTTTCAACTGTTGTACCTTTTGTACCTTCCGGTTTTTCTTTTAAGGAAAGTGTATGTTCATAAGCAATTTCAGGTGTTCCTGCCGGTGATCCGGAACTTATTAATCTCCCGCTGCAGGAGTACCGGCCGGAAGTCACCTTTGCCAGATAAATGCCTCCATCAATGCCGTGAATAACATAAACATGTCTGCCCCTGGTCAGTAAATCATTTCTTTGCGATATTTTTCTTCCGGAAATATCGTACAGGGTAATCGTTGTTTCTCCCGTTTCGGGCAGGATGAACTGCATTTTAGCCTGGTCTTTCATCGGGTTGGGATAGAAACGTACTATACCGGATTCATCCTCATTCATAGCCTCAATACCGGTAACAACAGTCAGGCGAAGTACTTCGGTACCCTTCATCTTAAGTGTTGTACCCTGCATGAGGTTTTCTATCATAACAGAATCAACTGTTGTGCTTGCTCCGGCACCGTCATAGCTTATGAGGTAGTCCTGGGCCTGAAGATTCAGAATCATTAGTCCCAGCATTATTATGGAAAAGAAAGCTCGTCGCATCGATTTTTGTAAAGTTGTTTTCATCTATGAAATTCATTTTGGTACAGTTTAGATACAAACTGATTTGAAATTTAGTAAAAATAGTAATGCAAGTCAAGTTTTTCTTTAGGATATGTAAGGCCTACGGCCTTCTTGGTAGATAGGTGGGTTCTTTTAGGGTATGTAAGGCCTACGGCCTTCTTGGTTGATGGTGGATTCTTCGGCAGGCTGTTCTTTGCTTTAACCTGAGCCTCGTAGAGGCGGAAGATATCAAGACAGGGCAATGCCCTGTCCGTTAAACCCCTAAGCCTCTAAGCCCCTACCTTTGCGCCATATGGCATGAAGTTATTTTTAAAATATATTTGTTCTT
>CAZWUB010000247.1:0-4000 GCA_964637415.1 uncultured Rikenellaceae bacterium | reverse complement strand
CTGAAAGATACAGACAATCCGGTTCTGATGATTGTAAGATTGAAGCAATGAAAAACCTAAGAGGATCACAAATCCCAAAAATTATTCATCAGGTATGGGAAGGTCGGAATGGAGATGTCCCTGCTGACCTGCTTCTTCGTATGGCCGCGACATGGAAAGAAGAAAATCCGTCATGGGAATACAGATTCTGGAATTATCAAGAAATCGATAGATTTCTTCTTGATTATTTTCCCCGGTTTATTTCGAAGCATTTTAGCTTCCGGTATGATGTACAAAGGTGGGATGCGATTCGTTATCTTATCTTAGTTAAGTTTGGAGGCATTTATGCCGACCTGGACACTGAGTGTCTTGAATCTCTCGACTGGCTGCAAAAATTCAATGACTGTTGCATGGGTATGGAACCGCCGGAACATAGCGGTTCCTTCAAAAAACCATTTATTATTGGTAATGCCTTTATGGCAACGAGACCCGTACATCCATTTTTTACAGCGATCATTAAGGAAATATCAGGAAATAATTCCCGGGCTGCGGATAAATTTAATTATGTGTTGGAAACTACCGGCCCGAAAATGATAAGTAACTTATATGAAAGTTACCCGGGTAAGAAACAGATCTGCCTCATACCATATGAACTCGTTTCACCATTGTCAAAAACAGAAGTGAAAATTGTTATCAATGGAAAAGCAACAGATATAATTGCTGAAAAAATAGAAAAAGCTTA
The DNA here is from genome assembly GCA_964637415.1 of uncultured Rikenellaceae bacterium. Classification (GTDB taxonomy): domain Bacteria; phylum Bacteroidota; class Bacteroidia; order Bacteroidales; family VadinHA17; genus LD21. Next base: position 3,279 of record CAZWUB010000247.1, on the reverse strand, counting down.
CGTGGTTCATTATTACTTTGGATCATGGTGTGATGATGTTGTTTTTACAGCATAAAATCTTTTCGGAATTCCCTTAAAAATCATTTTAGGTATATTTAGTTTGCATGATAACGCTTCCTGCAGCAAAGGATACCATGCAGATCCAGCTTATTAGTTTTTCAGGTGGGTTGTGAGAAAAAGCCATAAAAAATATTCGGAGAAGTTAAGGGTGTCCATTTCTGTCCACTTCTGTCTACTTCTGTCTACTTCTGTCTACTTCTGTCCACTTCTGTCCACTTTTTTCAGCTTTTTAATTGCAATCATGTCGAATTGATTTCCGAAATTTATAACTGTACTTTATCGATTGTCAGATAGAAAATCATAGGAAATGACAGGAAATTACAGTGATTTATCTTTGGAAGTACGAATAAAAAATCTTTTAAAGCGTATCTCGAATTTTCTTTTATTGAATGCGGGTTTTATTGCAGGGAATCTCAAGTTCAGGTAAATACTGTTAACTAAATGGCAATAAGTAAATTTTAAGGTATTAATGGACTCATTTGTATTAAATTTGAAAGAGAAGGGCGGGAAACTGCTATGTACACTTTGCTCTGAGCTCTGTGCCAACGCTTCCCGCCCCGACCTTTCCTTAACAAGAAAGGGGGTGTAACGGTAAAGATAAATGTTTTAACCGGACTGTCGCCATACAGTTAAATGAATCCGAAGTTGAAACAAAAAATCAATTTTATTAATACTTAAATTTTTACAGAAATGAAAAAACTAGGTAAAATGCATATCAAACCTGGATATCTTTTAAAAGATGAAGAGTTAAAGACACTTCGAGGAGGTGAGCAAGTTCAATGCGCAGTTTATTTTGATGGCCAATATCAAGGTCTATATACATTTTTGTGTTACGGTAGTCAAAGTGAGTGTGATGCCTTGTGTGCATCAGCATGGTCGCATCACACTAATCCTTGGTGTCTTTGTAATTATGGTTATTAATATCAATATCTCAGTAACATAAATATCTCACCTTGTTTTCACAGTCTCATTTAATAGTATTAAGGATTTAACAATATGAAAATTAATTAATAAAAGGCGTAGTATACTAATTTGTTAATCCATAGTAAATAAAATGAAAAATCATTCAAAATTAATCATAAAATTACTGTTTATTATTCTCTTTCTAATAACCTGCACACACCATAAACCAACTGTAAATCTATCCAATACGGATAAACAGTCTGCAAATGAAGATCATCTATTTTTATTTGATCTAAGAAGAATGCCTGAATTGTCAAATGTAAAGTTATCAGAGGTTGGAGCAATTGAGATAAAATATATCCCTTTAAAAACTACTCCAAAGAATGTGATCCCTCGGATAAATAATATCATCTTCTGTAGTAGCTATTTCCTGGCCTATTGTAACACCAGTGTTACAATGTTTCGGTACGATGGTTCATTTGTTGCTGAAGTAGGTACTAAAGGAAGAGGGCCAAATGATTATTTAAGTGTTTCTGATGTAGATATTAATCCTGGAAATGAGTCAATCTATATCGCGAGTGGAGAAAAATTCCTGGTCTATAATAAGGACGGAAGATTCTTAAGGACTTTTAAAAATCCCCAGAAGCCAGAACGGATGAACTTTAAATTTACAGAGGATGGGATTCTTTGTTACTACTTCAATGATTTTGGCAATATCGCAAATAGTTATATCCTTAATGATACGACAGGGAAGGTTATTAAAAATTATCCTAATAGATATCCCTGGAAAAGAAAAGCGCCAGGTGTTTTTTATCAGGGGGAAAATATTTTTTACAGATTCAATCATCAGCTTTTCAGGAAAGAGATTTATTGTGACACAATTTTTTCTTTCAAAAATAAAGTATTTAAGCCTCATATGGTCATCCACGTTGGCAAACAACGGCTTACACCTGATATCAGATCAGATTTCCAGACAAGGCCTGATTTCTCAGAGACTACCTATCAAAATTATATTACCCCGTTTAATCTATATGAGTTTGGCGATCATATCTATTATGAAATGGTTATGACTCTGAATGGAATCCGTAATATGTATTCTTTCATTGGATCAAAAAAAGGTAGTTTAAGAGCTATGTATATTACAGAGCAGGGCTTGACCAATGATTTGGATGGGGGCGTAAACTTCTGGCCAAGAACAATTATAAACGATAGCACTTTTGTATCATGGATTGAAGCTTCGAAATTAAAGGAATATATTGCTTCAAATGAATTCAAAGAATCAAATCCCAAATATCCTGAAAAGAAAGAAGAGCTTGAGAAACTTGCAAATAGTCTGAAAGATACAGACAATCCGGTTTTGATGCTTGTAAGATTGAAGGAGTGAGCCCCCGCTTCTTACCCTGAGCTCTGCGCCTTGAGCACTGAGCAAGAATTACTGATCTGTTGGCCGTCATGCTTATTTCTCCTGAGTGATTATTGAGTCTATCTTCCCGGACATACTCTGCTATTCTGATCATTGCGAGTTGCATGTCTTCAAGATACATAATAAATGTATGTTCTTCTTTTTTCAAATCATACAAAATAAACTTGTTTCAGGATGCGGTCTTTAATCTGTCTTTTCAGGGCATTTTTCGTTACGAGATCTATTTTGCGATTAAAAACACCATATAATGCCGGTTTAAGTTCGGCCAACTTGCTTAATATATATTTTTTTGTCAGCATAATTCAAATATAGTAATATTCTTTCTATTTGAACCTAACTGCTAAAAACGGTTGAACTGAACAACTGTGCCCGGACTAAACTGACCATCCCGGACCAGAATTTATCAGGTGATCTATAAATAAATAAAAATGTTAACATTTCCAACGAAATGTATTAAGGCGACTAGCCTATACACCACAGATGGATAGCTGATACTGTAAGCAGTTTCCTTTAATGCAAGCTAACCTTCAGGACAATATTTCTTCTTCATATACAACATGGGGCCTGAAATAAGCTTAAGTACAACCATTATCTTTTTTTGTCCGGTTTTTTCCGATAATTCCCGGTTTTTACCTTTTTTTCTCTGTCTTTTATTGCATTCATGTCACCCTGATTGCCGAAATTTATTTCTGTACTTTATTAATTGTCAGATAGAAAATCATAGGAAATGACAGGAAATTACAGGAATTTATCAACGCACAGAGCGCAGGGCACAGGGCAAGAGCTTTAGCTATCGGGATTAAGAAAATTGTTAAATCGATACAAACGCATTAAATTTTATCTTTTATCATTCCTATCAGGAGTATTGGATTATCAGTCTCCTGAAGGTTTTC
>CAZWUB010000246.1:0-4052 GCA_964637415.1 uncultured Rikenellaceae bacterium | reverse complement strand
TCAGCATGTTCCGCGTTTATTCAGGTCCCGACGGAAAACCTGCACCCTTCTCAAAGGACAATATTCCCCTTAATCCGAAAAACTGGCTTAAGATCTCAATAAAAGATATAAACGAAGGTGATTTTACAATGATAATGGGTTATCCCGGGAGTACCCAGAGATATTACACTTCCTGGGAAGTAAATGAATTGCTGAAGATAACCAACCCGAACCGGATAAAAATAAGGGGTATCAAGCAGGAATCGTGGATGGAAGATATGCTTGCCGACCCCAAAGTAAATATTCAGTATGCATCAAAATATTCCGGATCTGCCAACTACTGGAAATATTCAATTGGTCAGAATAATCAGCTTACAAATAACAATGTAATTGATAAAAAACAACAGATCGAAAAGCAGTTCAACATCTGGGTAAATGAAGATGCATCAAGAAAATCAAAATATGGAGAAGCTCTTAACCTTATAAGATCATCAATAGAGGGCAGAACAGAGTTTCAGAATGCATATCAGTATCTCAGCGAGTGTATGCGTGGCTGTGAGATCCTGGGCTTTGACAATTACACCCGAAGGCTTGAAGAAGCTTTGAAATCAGGTGAGCAGACAAAAATAACCGATGCATCAATGAGGTTAAAAAATATTGCATCTGAATTATATAAAGATTATAATCCACCCACCGATCAAAAAACAATAAAGGCATTGTTGCGTCTTTACAGGGAAGATGTGCCTCAGAAATTTCACCCCGGTTTCTATAAGGATGTTATTGACAGGAAATATAAAGGTGACATCGACAAATTTGTTGATGATATGTTCAAACGGTCTATATATGCCAGTGAAGAGCGTTTCATTGCATTTCTCACCAATCCGAAGCTCAAGGTACTTGAAAAGGATCCTGTTACAATTACCGCCAAATCGGTAAATGAAATCCGCACTTCCCTTTCAGGTGAACTTTCTAAGTTTGAAACTGATCTCTCGGCAGGCAGAAGATTATGGATAGCAGCCCTGAGGGATATGATGCCTGAAAGAACACTCTACCCCGATGCAAATTCAACGATGCGGCTTTCCTATGGTACAATTCAGGATTACGATCCGAGGGATGCTGTTACATATAAATATTATACAACACTTGACGGGAAAGTTGATAAATACAAACCCGGAGATTATGAATTTGACCTCCCGCAGAGACTTCTGGATCTTTACAGGAATAAAGAATTCGGGAGATATGCCTCATCTAAAGGCTACCTTCCGGTTAACTTCCTGACAACAAACGATATAACCGGAGGTAATTCCGGCAGCCCGGTACTGAATTCATATGGCGAACTGATCGGACTTGCTTTCGACGGCAACTGGGAAGCAATGAGCGGCGATGTCTTCTATGAACCCGAGGTTCAGAGAACTATTGCAGTAGATATCAGGTATGTGCTCTGGATCATTGATATTTATGCAGGGGCAGGACACCTGGTTGACGAGATGACTATTGTTGAGAAGTGAGGAGTTTAGAGTTTGAAGTTTGGAGTGTGCAATGAGTTACGAGCCATAGGATCCCCTCCTGGGAGGGGCCTGGGGTGGGTTTTTCAGACACAGAGCTCAGAGTAAATCAGTCATCCATGAGTTTTTTAAGAGTATCATTGGTTTAATAAATATTTTAGTATGCAATTCAGCTTTCTTGAGATTCTGGCAGCGTTTATGGTACTTTTTGCCATAATCGATATTCCCGGATCAATACCAATAATTATTGATATAAAATCCAAAGGGGTAAAAGTACATTCGGTCAAGGTTACACTTGTATCTGCACTTATTTTACTGGCATTTCTTCTGATCGGCAGCCCGCTCCTCGGGGTTTTCGGAATAGACGTATCATCATTCGCCATTGCAGGATCATTTATTATTTTCCTTCTGGCTATGGAAATGATTCTGGGCATTGAGATATTTAAACAGGATGCCCACGGAAGCGGAGCAATTTTCCCGATAGCTTTTCCTTTGATTGCAGGAGCCGGATCAATAACAACAATTCTTTCACTTAAAGCCGAATACCAGACAATAAATATCCTTATTGCTCTTACCCTCAATATGATTGTGGTTTACCTGGTGCTGAGGCTTACTTTTGTATTTGAAAAGATTCTCGGCAATGGCGGACTTCAGATTCTCCGGAAAGTTTTTGGTGTAATCCTCCTGTCCATAGCAATCAAACTTTTCCTGTCCAACACCGGTATTATCCTGCCACATGGCATGTGATATCACAATATATACTGACGGCGCTGCAAAAGGGAATCCGGGTCCGGGAGGTTATGGAGTGGTACTGATATCCGGGAAACACCGACTCGAAAAATCCGATGGCTTCAGACTTACAACAAATAACCGGATGGAGCTTCTTGCTGTAATAACCGGGCTGGAAGCACTAAAACAACCCGGGAGCAATGTGACTGTTTATACTGATTCAAAGTATGTTGCCGATGCTGTCGAAAAGGGATGGCTCTTCCGGTGGGAAGCAAAATCATTCAGAAAAATTAAAAACCCTGACCTCTGGATAAGATTTTTGAATATTTACCGTAAACATAATGTAAGGTTTATCTGGATAAAAGGTCATGCAGGCCACCCCGAAAATGAGATTTGCGACAGGATGGCTGTGGAATCTTCAAATAAAAAGGACCTCCCGGAAGATAAAGGGTACAGACCGGATCAGGAAAACGATATACTGTTTACAGGTGTTGACTGATAAATTTTTTTTGGATATAAAAAATAATATAGCAAATTTGTAAAAACAGCTGGCGATGGAAATACTGAATATTGAACCAACCCGCATAAGTCCGACAATAAGATTCATTCCCGAAAAGAATGATTTTTCGATAACCGGGATGTCCGCACCCGAAGATGTACGTGCATTATACTACCCGGTTATTGAATGGATAGACAAATTTAACAGCGAGTTACAGAGCGGGAATAACAAAATCTTCAATGAGACAAATCCTCTTACATTAAAGATCGATCTCAATTATTTCAATTCGGCTTCAGCTAAATTTCTCCTCGATATTCTCCTCGAGCTTAAAAAGATAAATGAATCAGGAACCCCCGTTGTTGTGGAATGGTATTACGAGGAAGACGATATTGACATGAAAGAGGCAGGTGAAGATATTTCCGAACTTGTGGAAATGGAGCTTAAGTATATCATCAAACCGGCATAACAATTATGCGGGGACAAAAAGAGCTTTATGAGGTACTTGCCAGACTTGATATTCAGTTTGATTATCATGAGCATCCTCCCCTTGCAACGATCGAAGAAGCAATAATTCACTGGAAAGATTATGATTCAGGCAGATGCAAGAATATTTTCTTCCGCAATCATAAGGGGAACCGGCATTATCTCGTTATTCTTGAGCATCTTAGAAAGCTCGATATTCACGATCTTGAAAAGAGACTGAGACAGGGGAAGCTGACATTTGCATCTGATGCGAGACTAAAAAAATATCTCGGACTTGAACCGGGATCAGTATCACCTTTCGGACTTATAAATGATAATGATAATCATGTTCATGTTTTTATTGATGAAAAGCTTAAGGAATACAAGAGACTGGCATTTCATCCTAACGTAAACACCGCATCACTAGTAATATCAAAACCGGATTTTCTCCGCTTCCTGGAATATTCAGGAAATACCTGGGAATTCCTTAAACTTTACGATTAACCTTTCTTATAAACAGGCTGTACCCATTGTTCCATTGGCTCATATTTGCTCATGGAAGCCCAGCGGATACCGCGCTTCTGTATTTCAAGCGCCTGAGGTACATTATAATCGGCTGCAACATGTCCGAGCGATGAATAAAACACCCTTCCTTTACCATATGCTTTTTTCCAGACAACGGGAATGACATTCCCCCCGATCCAGGATGAATGTTTATCAGTGAATGTTGTTGTTGCCAGGACTTTTACGTTTGGATCCACATGAACAAAATATTGTTCGGAATGCATATCAAAATCTTCCAGTCCTTTCGTGACCGGATCCTTGTGATCGATAATATTAACTCTGTAATCAATCACACCTCCGGGATGAGCAACCCA
>CAZWUB010000245.1:2956-4063 GCA_964637415.1 uncultured Rikenellaceae bacterium | reverse complement strand
TTCTATCTCAATCAGCTTCACCGGCCTGTTTTCCTTATATGATTTTTTTGCAGCAAGTGCGATTATAACTGACATTAAACCATCTTTCCCTGTTACCGGTGGTTCTTTGTCATTTATTACCGAATCACAGAATATTTTCATCTCATTTGCGTAAGCATCGAGGTATCTGTCCATAAAGAAGTTAAGGGGAAGTGATCCATGTATGCCATCATCCGTGAAATACCTGTGATTATCAGGAAAATCATTGTCTGCACATGCCATCCCTTTTGAACCGAATATTTCCACACGCTGATCGTAACCATAAACGGCTTTACGGCTGTTGTCAATAACACCTATTGCGCCATTCGCAAAGCTGAGTGTGATTACGGCAGTGTCGATATCTCCAGCTTTACCTATTTCCGGGTCGACAAGCACAGCCGACTTTGCATATACCTCGGTTACCTCACTTCCTGTAATAAACCGGGCCATATCAAAATCGTGAATTGTCATATCCATAAACATACCTCCCGATACGGCACTGTATTCAGCCGGAGGAGGTGCCGGATCGCGCGAAGTGATCTTCAGGATATGCGGATCGCCTATTTTCCCTTCAGCAACAAGCTGGCGGATCTTTGCGAAGTTCGGATCAAAGCGCCGGTTGAAGCCAACCATCAGCTTAACTCCGGCTTTTTCAACAGCTTTGATAGCTCCCCTGATTACTTCGAGCGAAAGATCAACAGGCTTTTCGCAGAAAATATGCTTCCCTGCATTTGCTGCATCAACAATATATTTTGCATGTGTATCAGTCGGAGAACAGATCACGACAGCTTCAACATCAGGATGTCTGATCACATCCATGTAGGTTGTGAATACAGATGTTATTCCGAACATCTTTGCCACTTCACTGGCCACTGCCGCATTAGTCTCGGCAAGTGCAACAACTTCTGCCTGCGGAACGCTCTGGACGAGTGTTGCAATGTGTACCTTGCCGATCCTGCCGGCACCTATAACGCCTAATTTGAGTTTTTTCATTTTTATAAAATTGACTTAATCTGTTTAATTCATAAAGTTCCATTATTTACTCTCTTCCTTTGTGTCCTTCGTGTGAACTTCGTGCTCTTTGTGGTT
>CAZWUB010000245.1:0-2856 GCA_964637415.1 uncultured Rikenellaceae bacterium | reverse complement strand
CCGTTGGCAACAGATTTGAAATAGTCCCAGCCTTCTTTCCGCGATTTAGCTGCAATTTCCGGATGACAATCCTTAAAATGGACATGCCAGATCCTGTCCTTATATTTTTTAAGTGCTTTAACAGGATCCCCTCCACCAAACATATAATGACCCATGTCGAGGACAAGCCCGACCAGGGAAGGATCGGTAAATGCCATTAAATTATCTATTTCTTCAGGTGTTTCGGCATATCCTGCGCAATGATGATGAAATACGGTGCGGAGGCCTGTTTTTGACTTAACTTCCTGTGCAACATAATTAGCTCCTTCGGCAAAAACTTTCCATTCATCTGCGGATAGCCCCATTGAAGGAGTTACTCTTCCCGCATTGTCTGTACGTTCTTTAATGCTGCCGTTTTCATCAGCCAGGACAATAAATGATCCGGGGTAGCCTGCATCAGCCATCAGACGGGCGGTTTTAACAGCAACAGCTGCTCCCGGTGCATGTCTGGTTCTGTCTTTAAGGAACACCGGGACAAAAGCGCCTACCAGAGTGAGTGAGCGTTTATCCAGCTCCTTGCTAAGTTCTGAAGGAATTGTGGGCATAAAACCCCAGTCGCCAAGTTCAGTTCCCTGGTAACCTGTTTCATGGATCTCATCCAGAACCTGTTCATATCCGGCAGCCTTGCCTTCAAGGTCAAATTCGAGGACACCCCATGAGCATGGGGCATTTGCAATTTTTATCATATTAATGAAGTATTAAAATTTCCTTGTCCATTCATCATGCCATCTTTCAATAACAACTTTCGTCTGGGTGTAGAATTCAACCGCATGGAATGATTGTCCATGAAGGTCGCCGAAGAAACTCTCTTTCCATCCGCTGAAGGGGAAGAAAGCCATCGGGGCTGCAATACCTATATTTATTCCTATATTTCCTGCCTGAACATCATGTCTGAATTTCCGGGCAGCAGCTCCGCTTGAGGTGAAGATGCTTGCAGCGTTACCATGGTGGCCCTGATTTGCAAGTTCTATTGCCTCATCAAGAGAATCTACATTTTTGATAATTATTACAGGGCCGAAGATCTCTGTATTGTAAATCTCACTTTTAACATCGACGTTCTCGAGAATTGTCGGACCGACAAAAAACCCGTTCTCTCCTCCGGGAACATTTATATTACGACCGTCGAGCAGTAATTTTGCACCCTCTCCGACAGCTTTTTCAATGAGTTTATTAATCCTTTCTTTGCTTTCTCCTGTAATTACCGGCCCTATATCCACACCTGATGTCATCCCGTATCCAAGCCTTTTTTCTTTTGAGGCTTCTGCCAGTTTTGAAGGAAATACCTCACCGGCTTTTCCCACTGTCAGGACAATTGCAGCGGCAAGGCATCTTTGTCCTGCACAGCCGTAAGCGCTGTCACATATGATCCTGACTGTTGTATTCACGTCAGCATCGGGCATTATTACAACCGGGTTCTTTGCTCCGCCAAGCGCCTGAACCCGTTTGCCGTTAGCCGAACCTGTCCTGTAAATATATTTTGCCACATCTGACGATCCTACAAAGCTTATTGCCCTTATATACTGATTTTCGAGAATTGCATCCACTGTATCTTTCCCCCCGTGAACCATATTCAATACCCCTGCAGGCAGATGAAGGTCCTCAAGAAGCTCAAAGATGCGAGTCATTGAACCTGGCACTTTCCCTGATGGTTTAACTATGTATGTGTTCCCGCAGGCAATAGCATAAGGCATAAACCAGAACGGGATCATTATCGGGAAGTTGAAGGGAGAAATACTGGCGCCGACCCCTACAGGCTGACGGATATAGAATTCATCTATTCCTGTGGCAATATCTTCCGAGAAATCGCTCTGAAGTAATCTGGGTATCCCGCATGCAACTTCAATATTTTCGACCGCCCGTACAATTTCGGCTTTAGATTCCGCGAAGGTCTTTCCGCATTCATTTGTACAGATCTCAGCTATTTCGTCTGCATTGGATTCAAGGATCTGCTTCATCCTGAAAAGATACTGAACACGCTGGGTGGCTGGAGTATTCCGCCACGACCACCAGGCACTTTGGGCGCACTCTGCCGCATAATCAATATCTTCCTTTGATCCTGCAGGGACCTTTGAAAGTACCTGTCCGTTGGCAGGATTGATAACATCGCGAAGCTTTGTATTCCTGCTTTCGCACCATTCACCGTTGATATAGTTTTTAAGTACTCTTGTCATAATATTTGTCGTTTTATTCGGGTTTAGTTATAGTTTAATAAGTAATTCTGTGGTGCAGGCGCAGCGGCTCAGGGGTTCAGCGGCGTAGTGGCTCAATGGCTCAACGGCGCAATGCCTTAACACCTCAAAGCCTTAACACCGTAACACCTTTGCGCCCCTGTGCCCCTGCGCCTCTGTGCCTCTGTGCCTAAAGATGATATCTCTGTTTCTTCTTATTTTCTTTATAGATCTTATATGCCTCTTTAACCGAATCTATTTCCGATACCTCAGCAACAGCAACTTCCCACCATGCATAACCCGGAATTCCTTTGTAAAGATCTGTATCAATTGTGATTACGGTCGTGATAGTTTGTTTTTTTGCCTCCTGCAGAGCTTTTTTCAAAGAATCAATATCAGTCGCTTCAATAACGTGAGCTCCGAGACTCCTTGCATTTTCTGCGAAATTCACAGGAAGCTTATCTCCTGAAAGCAGACCGGTCTTTTCATCCCTGTACCTGTATTTCGTTCCGAAGCGCTGCGAACCAATTGACTGGGATAATCCTCCTATGCTTCCGAATCCGCTGTTGTTAAGAAGGATTATCGTGTATTTTATTCCTTCCTGAATTGCTGTGACAATTTCATTATTCATCATAAGGTAATTTCCATC
>CAZWUB010000244.1:1613-4083 GCA_964637415.1 uncultured Rikenellaceae bacterium | reverse complement strand
CTGCTGAACAAACCGGTACCTTATTACACCGGGGCGCCAAGCGCTCAGTTGCTTGATAACGTCGGATCAATTGAGAACAAAGGTCTCGAAATTACTGTTGGAGGCGATCCGGTTACAGGCGCTTTCAGGTGGAATACAAGTGTAAATATTACAATAAACAGAAGCAAGGTGCTTAAGCTTGTAAATGAACTGCCAATGGGACTTAGAACAAATACAGGAGGAGGTTATCAGATCTACAATGCAACATCAAACTCCCTGATGTATCTCCAGGAAGGCCAGCCTATGGGCCAGATGCGCGGTTATATTGTTCTGGGTACATGGGGAGAGAGTGAACGTGAAGAAGCACTGAAATATGGCCAGCTTCCCGGTGATCAGAAGTATAAGGATATGAATAATGACGGGAAAATAACTGAAGCCGGTGATGTTACAGTAATCGGAAATTCATCGCCGGATTTCGTTTTCGGATGGAATAACAACTTCTCCTGGAAGAACTTTTCTCTTTCATTCCTGATCCAGGGATCGCAGGGTAACGAAATATTCAATGCTACAAGAATTCAGATCGAAGCTCCAAGCAAAGGTACCAGCAAAGCTTTGGATAACAGATGGACTATCGACAACCAGGATACAGATATACCGGCATTTACCGACCAGATAACAAGGCGGGAGGCTCTTCTGGGAATCCCGTCGAAGATAAGTCTGGGGAGGTCGCCCAACCGTCTTAGCAGATATGTTGAAGACGGATCGTATGCACGGTTGAAAACTGTAACTCTGGGATATAACCTTCCTAAAACACTCATCAGCAAGGTTGGTCTGACAAATCTGAGAGCATATATTACTGCTGCGAACCTTATCACTCTTACTGATTATTCCGGGTATGACCCTGAAGTTAGTTCCTTTAATGTGGCTACCGATGGTGGAAGGGGGATCGACCTGAGTAATTACCCTACTGTAAAAACAATCACAATAGGAATCAATTTAACTTTTTAAGAAAATGAAAAAAATATATAATAATATTTCAGTCTGGAGCACAATTGTATTGCTCATCATATCCGGAGTGTCGTGCCAGAAACTTGAAGAGGAACCGAAAGGATTGTCAACTCCTGATAATTTCTATACTACCCAGGGACAGTGCGAAGCTGCTTTTGCTGCATCAATGAATACACTGTATGATACCTGGAGCGGTTATGAAAATGTCTATGGTGCGTTTCCCGACGGACAATATACTAATGTAGACCTGGCTTACGGCCCTAATTATAATTCAATGTTCTGGCAGATCCATTACAGGGCGATAAGTGATATAAATGCTGTTTTAAAAGCAGTAATAAAACGGGAAAGTCTTGGTGCTACAGATCCTGACATAATTAATAACGTTATCGCTCAGGGAAGATTTTTAAGGGCATTTAATTATTTCACTCTGGTCAGGTTGTGGGGGAAAGTCCCGTTTATAACAGAAAGTTCTCCGGATCCGATAAGTACCCCGCTGACTGCTGAATCCCGACTAGAGGTTGCTGCTATATATGATTCCCTTGAAGCGGATCTTGATTTTGCAATAGATCATCTGGAAGACTATAATGCTTCACGTCCGGCCAGGCCGAATATCTGGCTGGCGAAAACACTGCTTGCAAAAGTCTTTATTACAAGGGCAACGAATCCTCTTAATGAAACATCATATTATGCAAAAGCCAGGGATCTGGCCGATGATATAATTCTTAACGGTCCGTACACGCTTCTTCCAAAGTTTGAAGATGTTTTCCTCAGTTCAAACAAGAATAACAGTGAAATCATCTGGGCTTTTCAGACAACTGATGATGATCCGAATATCGATGGAATAGCTATGGCTCCGTCAGAATGGGGCGGATGGAGCGGAGGAGCAGTCAAACCTCGCTGGGCGGAAGAATACCCCGAACAGCCCCGTAAGCAGGGTTACATTTTGATGGATTTCCCGTCCGATATTACATCCGATCCGATGGGGCCGGTAATTAATTATAAAGAGTCCATAGACGGGACTCCATATATTCAGAAATACCTGTGGCCGGTGATAACACTCGAAGAACAGCTTAATATATCACGGCAGTACGCTCCCATCTACAGGTTCCCTGATGTCCTGCTCATCTATGCCGAAGCTGCAAACATGGCCGGAACAGGACCTACCCAGCTGGCAGTTGACCGTGTCAACCTGATAATTGACAGGGCTAACACTGATGGTGAAACAGGATTAATGACAGGTACCCAGCCAAGGGCTGCAATAACAATGTCTCAGGCGGAATTTGATGCGAAAGTCATCAGGGAAAGGGACCTTGAACTCTGTTTTGAAAATGACCGGATCTTCGATGTTTTCAGAAAGAGATTATTGCAGGAAGTTACTGTTGATGAAGAGGGTGTGGCAAATCCCGATTATAACGAAAACTGTTACCTCTTCCCGATCCCGGTTACAGATGCATTGGATATTGGTCAGAATCCGGGCTATTGA
>CAZWUB010000244.1:0-1513 GCA_964637415.1 uncultured Rikenellaceae bacterium | reverse complement strand
CTTCCCGATCCCGGTTACAGATGCATTGGATATTGGTCAGAATCCGGGCTATTGATTAACATTTAAAAATTTCGAAATTACAGCCCCACGGTGCATCGCCGTCAACTTGAGCAATATTTTAGTAAAACAACTACTGTAATTATTTGGAACATATGTAAATAAGTTTCCTCCCGCCTGAGCGGGAGGTAACTTTTATCCCCAAAGCTCCTTTAGTTGACGGCTAAGCATCACGGGGATTCTGTGGGGCTGTAATATTATATGAGTCTTTAAAATCGTGAATTTAAAGTCAAAATCAATATTAAAATGGATAAAAAAAAGCCAATAAATACAATACTCAGGATGCTGACCCTATCTGGTATCATTGCACTGACCTTACTTTTTCCCGGCTGCCGGACAGCAAAAGAAAATCCGCAGGAAGAAAGAACAGTCAATCCGAACGGACGCTTCGATGAATGGGGTTATACCGGCGCAGGGGGAGGTGGAGCCATGTTCAATCCTGCTGTCAGCCCTCATGATGATAAACTAGCTTTCGTTAGCTGTGACATGACCGGTTCCTTTGTAACACACAACGGAGGAGAATCATGGAGGATGTTCAACCTTTTCTCCCCTGTTGATTTTTATGTTTTCGATCCGCTTGATCAGGATGTTGTTTATGCAAAATCAATTGCTTTGTTTAAAAGCGCTGACAGAGGAGCCACCTGGAGCCTATTTTATCCGGCGCCATCTGAAATTTCAGGAATAGTATCGAAGGGAGATCATGCCGGTGTACGTCTGGTCACAAAGGACAGTTCACGTCGTGAAGTGCTGGCATTATCGATCGATCCTTCAAACCCGGGAAAACTGTACGCCGCTATTGAAATTTACAGCTCATCCGCTTTTTATACTTCTGTTGACGGGGGAAAGAATTGGAATAAAGAAAAAGATCCCGAAGGTAATGTTAAAAAGATCTTTATCGATCCTTCTTCTCCGGGAGATAATCGTACAATATATGTGGCAATGGATAATGGTATACTTCAGAAGAATGACGGTACCTGGAAAATGTATAACTGTCCTGAAGGGGTAATCAGTCTGACTTCATACTCCGGAGGTTATAATAAGGAGCAGAAGAAATTTTTTATTTATGCAGTTTCGGGGAGATCCTATTTTAATCAGAAGGGTGACGGATCGGGAATTTATTTAACAGATAACGGAGGCATTACCTGGATTAACAGGCAGGATAAAATGCTGTCGCATGCTGTAAAGGAAGCCGATATACCCGAATGGCGTACTATTGCAACAAGTGCATTTAATCCCGCTGTTGTATATGTTTCATATAACGGATTGAGAGTGCACAGAGATACTGTTTGTGCCGGAGTTGCCAGGAGTGATGATTTCGGAGAGACCTGGAAGCTCGTATGGAAAGATTCCGAAACGGGAAACGGCCAGTTTACTTCTGCCAATTTCGGCCGCGATCCGCTTAATGAACGCTTTGGTCCTTCATGGGCTGAAAATCCTTTCAGCATTGGCGTCTCTC
>CAZWUB010000243.1:0-4109 GCA_964637415.1 uncultured Rikenellaceae bacterium | reverse complement strand
GAAATAACGGCATCCCATTGCTCTTCTGTCATCCTGAGTAAGAGAGTATCCCTGGTAATTCCTGCATTGTTTACCAAAATATCAATCCGTGCGAAGTCAGTTAAAATGTTGTTGATAACTTTTTGTGAATCAGTAAAGCTGGCGGCATTTCCTACATAGCCTTTGGTTTTAACTCCGAGGCTTTCTATTTCTTTAACGGCATTCCTGAATTCGTCATCGTCGGCAATATTTGTTATTGCAATATCAGCTCCTTCGCGTGCAAAAAGAAGAGCTATTGCTTTCCCAATACCTCTTGATGCTCCTGTTATTACGGCTGTTTTACCTGTTAATAGTCCCATATCTGTTTCGATTAAAATTGGTGCAAAGATAGAAGAAAGTCCGAAACGCCCTAACGCCCTAACACCCTGACCACCGTAGCCCCAATATCAGCAGGCGATTCAACGACAATTATGCCACACTCCTTCATGATCGTCATTTTGGCTGCAGCTGTATCGGACTTCCCTCCTATTATTGCACCTGCATGGCCCATTCTGCGGCCTTTTGGGGCTGTCTGCCCTGCGATAAACCCAATTACGGGCTTGGTACCATTTTCTTTTATCCATTCTGCTGCTTCGGTCTCCATATTACCTCCGATCTCGCCAATTATAACAATGGCCTCCGTATCATTGTCGGCCATCATCAGCTTCACGGCATCAAGAGTCGTTGTCCCGATAACAGGGTCCCCTCCTATCCCGATACCTGTCGATTGCCCCAATCCGAGCTTTGTGACCTGGTCGACGGCTTCATAAGTCAGGGTTCCTGAACGTGATATGATCCCGATTGTTCCTTTCCTGTGAATAAAACCGGGCATTATTCCGACCTTTGATTCTCCGGGAGTAATAATACCCGGACAGTTAGGGCCAATCAGCCGGCAGTCAAATGACTTCAGGTATTCTTTAACCTTTACCATATCTGAGACAGGAATCCCTTCAGTTATTGCCACGATCAGCTTAATACCTCCGGCAGCGGCTTCCATTATTGCATCAGCTGCAAAAGCCGGGGGGACGAAAATAACCGACACATCAGCAAGAGTATTTCTTACCGCTTCAGCAACTGTGTTGAAAACAGGAAGTCCCAGATGAACCTGTCCGCCTTTACCCGGAGAAATGCCCCCCATAATTCTGGTACCATAATCAATCATTTGCCTGGAGTGAAATGTGCCTTCACTTCCCGTAAATCCCTGAACAATTACCCTTGAATCCTTATTAAGAAGAATACTCATAAGTTATTGATTAATGCAATTACCTTTTAATGACTTGTAGTCAAAAATACCTAAATATTATTTGCTTTTCATCAGTATATAATTTTTATTTTATTAATGGTCTGATGCCTGCCTGTCGGCAGACAGGGAACCCACATGTTTGAAACTTATTTTTGTACTTATTTTTTTACACAATTCTCGTGGGTTTCATTAATTTTGAAATAAATTCAATTCTGCAAGATGGTAAATATTGATCCCATTCTTTATATAGGTATCTCCCAGTCATTTTTTGCGGGCTTGCTGATTTCGACAAAGAAGCCGGCAACAGTTGCCAACAGGCTGCTGGCGGCCTGGGTTTTCCTTATATGCATTGAATTGATATTTGCCCTTTTGAACTCGACTGTAATCGAAATGTATTCATTCCCCTTTGTATCTTTTACATACGGGCCTCTTCTTTTCCTGTATATAAGTTTTATGACAAATCCTGAAAAGAAGTTTAACTGGCTTGCCCTGTTGCATTTCATTCCCTTTATAGTCTTTTTTGCTGTATCGGTCATTTTCAGGTCAGTTCCCCTGTTGAGGGACCTCAGGAGTTTTTTTGAACCAGACAGGTTCATCTCCCTTAGAATTGTTTACAGTACCATTATGTTCCTGTCAGTGACTGGTTACAGCATATTCGCATTTGTTCTTATAAAGAGGCACCAGGATAATCTTAAGAACCTGATCTCGTATACTTCAGGTATAGTAACACTGAACTGGCTAAAAATTCTGGCAATAAGCTTCTATATAGCATTTTTATTACTGTTTATACTGGGGGGACTTAACATGATCGGAGACATAATCCCTTTTGATCCCTATTTTGTTGTATTTGGTTTTATATCAGCATTCTCTTTCGTTTATAGCTTTTATGGAATAAAGCAACCTGTAATATTTGGCCAGGAAATAAATATTAATGAGGATGACAAAAAAGAGACTGAAAAATATTCCAGAAGCGGTCTTAAAGATGCCCAGGCAGAAGAATATCTTGACAGACTCATCAAAGTTATGGAGACAGATAAGCCTTACCTTGACAGGGATCTCAGTATAAATGATCTTGCAGTTTCTACCGGGATACCCCGTCACCACATCACACAGGTTCTGAATGAAAAACATGGCAGGAATTTCTTTACTTTTATTAATGAATACAGGGTGAAAGAAGTTATTTCACGCTTCGGTGACCCCGTCAATAATAATTTTACAATCCTTGCAATTGCTTACGATTCGGGTTTCAACTCAAAAACAACATTCAACTCTATTTTTAAATCCCTGACCGGGCTGACACCCAGCGAGTACAGGGAAAAATCGACAGGTATCCGAGAATAATTGACTGGTACATCCCCAGCGGCGCGGACAATTATAAAATGTTTTGCAGGTCCGGGACAGACGGATAAGACGACCGGCTTTCCTGAAAACCGTTCCTTTGTGATAAAAAATCACAGATGGACAGAACCCTAATAATTTTTTTAATCATTCTTTTGTTCAGTGCAGATAATTTAAATGGCCAGGATCAGGAAACAGGTCTTTATCCTGAGGAAGGAAAGAAAACGATACTTTATGGATTTATGAGGGGTGGATTATATGGCAGCATTGATGATAATGATGACAAACCATATATTTCAAGTGCATTCTCTGATTTCGGGCTTAAGGCAGAAGTCAGGGATAACATTCATTTTAAGGCATTTGCAGATCTAAGATTTCGTTATGGAACTGAGTTCCTCGATCCTGTTAAAAGAGTTGATCTCAGAGAGGCCTATGTTAAAGTGAACGGGAAGATCTGGGATCTTACTGCCGGACAGACAATAATAAAGTGGGGCCGGACAGATTTTTCAAATCCGACTTCAAAGTTCAATCCCAGGAACTTTGTCATGAGATCTCCAGACCCTGAAGACATGGATATAGGTAACCTGCTGATTGATGCAAAAATTTACCCTATCCCTGCTTTAAGCCTTGAAGCCGTAGCTGTTCCATATTACAGATCATCCGTGTTGCTGATAGATCCTATTCCTCTTCCTGCGTATGTTTCCATAAACCAGATAAATTCCCTTTTAACTGCAAAGGAGATGCTCACCTGGGGCCTTAAAGCTCAGATGCATCTCACAGGCCTTGATATGAGTCTGTCATGGTTTGACGGTTATGATCCTATGCCTGGAATTGCACTGACAAACTTTTACCTCGATATGTCAAGCCCTGTTCCTGTCATTTCAATTGAGATGGGAATGACTCCCTATAAGATCAGGAACCTTGGATTTGATTTCGAAACCACAGCAGGCAGCATTGGTTTGCGGGGTGAGGCTGCATGGAGCTTCCCCTATAAATCCTTTAAGACTGAAGAATATGTTCCTTTAAGTGAAATAAACTATGTTGCAGGTATCGACTGGATGCCTGGTGACTGGCAGCTGACAGCAGAATATTCCGGGAAGACAATTCCGGATTTTGAAGCTCCTGAAGTTGATCCAATAATCGGAACAGAAATAGATCTGGCAGCGTTGGCTGCAATGATGGGACAACCGGGTTTTGATATCAATGAGTATGTCAGGCAACAGGTCGGGGCTTTTAACAGACTTTATAATTATCAGATAGAAAAGACTTATCATTCAGCAGGACTGAGAATTGAACGGGACCTGCTTTACGGAAAATTAACTCCATCGCTTTTTACTCTTTATAATTTCACATCTCATGATTTTCTTCTGATGCCAGAGCTTAGATATAAGCCTGCAGATGGTCTGACTATCAGCGCCGGAGGTGATTTTTATTCAGGAAGAAAGGGATCAGTTAATGACCTCATTGATGGATTTATGAATTGTGTAAAGTTTTCATTAAGAGTTGATTT
>CAZWUB010000242.1:0-4139 GCA_964637415.1 uncultured Rikenellaceae bacterium | reverse complement strand
TTAATCTGCAAATCATGGTTAATAGTACTGCACTAAAGTACCGGAAGGCTATTAAATAACGATTAAAGATTGATTAAATTAAGATTAAGGCGGCTGCTATTTAATCGAAGGCAGTAGTATTGTAACCGTTGTTCCAGTTCCGGTTTTTGAGTTGAGTTTAATTGAGCCGTTATGATTAGTTATTATCTGGTTTACAAGCGAAAGTCCGATCCCTATACCCTTCATGGTTCTTGCATTTGTACCACGGTAAAAAGGCTCAGATACTTTCCCGATCTCTGCTTCAGGAATTCCCACTCCCCTGTCAATGAATAAGATTTCGAGGTATTTGCCGGTGTGACCTACAGTTATATCAACAGGCTTATCATCAGAATATTTACAGGCATTATCAAGAATATTTGATAATGCGACCTTTAAAAGATACTCATCGCCTTTAACTGTCATCTGTTCGGAATCGGTCAGCTCATTCTTCAGGGAGATGCTGACAGGATTTCTGACATTCTGCCTCATCATTTCGTCCTTTACCTGCCACAGAATTTCATCTATCCTTATCTCATTACTGTAACTCAGAGGTCCTTCCGCACTCGTCCGGGCCATAAGCAGCAATTTGTTTGTAAGGTCGATAAGTGATTTAATATCTTCAAGAACTGATTCCAGTGCCGCTTTGTATTCCGGAGCAGAACGATCCTTCATCAGCAGCACTTCAATCTGGCCGTTTATTGATGTAAGCGGAGTCCTGAGCTCATGGGATGCGTTTGAAATAAAACTTTTCTGCATGCCGAATGATTTTTCGAGCCTTTCAAGCATCCTGTTAAAGGTCTTTGCCAGATGACCTATCTCATCTGTACCGTTGCCCTCGGGGACCCTGAGATGAAGACTTGTTATTGAGATGTCCTCAACCTTTTTAACCATGTCCGATATCGGTTTGAGCGCCCTTCCCGAATAAAACCATCCTGCAATAAAGAAAAGCAGAAGGCTCGCCAGGCAGACAATAAGCAGCAGTATCCTCAATTGCCTCAGGCGCACCGGGCCGTCCCTGTCAATTGCACCGGCAATAACTACAAACCTGAAAGATCCTGATGTGAATAAAGTACCGAGCAAAGAATACTTATCATCCCGGGCGGAGACCTCTTCATCTTTTTTCACACGACTGACCAGAGAATTAATTCCCTGAATTTTCCAGCTTTTGTCTGATATATAAATGGTATCCGAATTTGAATCGAGAATAATTATCTTCTCATCATGGAGCTTATCCAGATGGTAAATTCCGGACCTCAGGGCCCGGTCGGTATTGTATTCATAGCTGTCAAGAACAATTTCGGTAATGTTCCTTGCCCTGGATCGCAGCAGATCATTGAAATCGTCCCTGTGGAACCGGGCTGAAGACAAGTAAATAGCAACAGATGCAACAATCATTATAATTCCCCCGAGAAGCAGGAACTGGAGCGTTAACCTTGTCCTGATCTGCATATTATCAATCTTCAAAAACATATCCGAAACCTACTCTGGTACGGATATATTTTTTATCAAATCCTTTATCAATTTTTTTCCTCAGGAAGTTCACATAGACATCAACCACATTAGTACTGAAATCATAATTTACGTCCCAGACTTTTTCAGCTATCTCATTACGGGTAAGAACACGACCCGGATTGCGCATAAAGTACTCAAGCAGCGAAAATTCCTTTGATGTAAGACTTATCTGCAGGTTCCCCCTTTTTACAGTTTTCCTGTCCAGGTCCAGTTCAATATCTCCTGCCAGAAGCCTGTTTCCTGATTCATATGTTTTATCATAGGTTCTCAGCAAAACCTTTACTCTTGCGATAAGTTCCCTGAATTCAAAGGGTTTAACCAGATAATCATTCGCACCTGCATCAAACCCTTCAATTTTATCCTCAGTGGTTCCAAGTGCTGTAAGCATCAGGACAGGAATGTCGGGCCTCTGGCTTTTCAGCTTTTTACACAATTCAAGACCACCAATGCCGGGAATTATCAAATCAAGTATTATCAGGTCATATTTATACTGGCGGAAAAGTTTTTCGGCAGAAACCGGATCATAGGCTATATCCGATTCATAGAGACTATCAGCTAGCCCGTTCTTTATGAATGAAGCTACCTTTGGCTCGTCCTCTACAATCAGTATCCTCATACGTAATATTAATTGACAGAATAAGTTTAGTTTATCCTGAACACCCTGAAACTGTGAGGCTTCAGTTCAATATCGAAATACAGTTTCTCACCGGGTTTTCTTCCCCAGATCATACTTGCAGCTTTTCCGTCACTTGTCTCCTGTTCACCTGAAACAATGTCAGTAAGCTTACCGCCCTGAGCACTTGTGACTATCCTTACTTTTGATGTTTCAGGAAGGAATGACTCAACAATGAATGTATTATTATCATAAAGGAACAGACTTACTTTTGCCGGTCCTTCGATCCTGACGTTCATACCGGGAGATAATACATCCCTCAACCTGTTCAACACCCCCTCTGGCAATTCATACAGATCACCGAAGCTGTCAGGGATTGTAAGCACAAAAAGAGATGCATTACCATACCTTGCCTGGTGAAGTAATGGCCATCCTGTTGCACTGCCGAGAGCTTCCATATCTGCCCATGAATCATTTGTAAGATAATTGATCTGGGGTATCAGAATTTCCTTCTCTGACTGATTTCCCTTGCTGCGCCACCCGGCAGCAAAGTTGGTAACAAGTGCCTTCTTCCCTGTATATTCAAGTTCAACAATATCTTCTATACCCTTACCCTGTAATGCACTGAGCAAACCCGATGTAATTGTAACATCATGCCCGGCAATAAGCCTGCTTTTAATTTTCTTTATGATTTCCGGATCTTGTCTGGCTGACTCAGTTAATAATATCATACCCGGATCCGGAGGAAACTCAGGTCTGAGATCAAGCGGTATGCCAATCATCCCCAGATAGTTATGTAGATAATCCTCACCTGTTGCGTGGTGCGGCCTGTAACTCATGATCCCGACCGGTCTTCCCAGTGATCCCAGGAACTTATCAACTTTCTCAAAAGTGTATCCTGCAGCCCTGGCAACAGTTGATGGTGTGACCTGTTTGCCACCTTTAGTAACAACAGGCTTCATCATCTCATCAAAGCTGAAACTGGGATTCTGATCCTGCCAGGCTGCTCGGTCAGTTGCCATAATCTTCCTCTGAAGCTGTCTGAAATCAAAGAGTGTTATCTCCGGGGCTTTTGCGAAAAGTGTAAGCCAGAGTTGTTCTGCATACCTGTCCATATAGCTCATTCCTCCTGTGTCAACCCAGCCACCTCCGTTCCCGCCGGGCTTCAGATTCTCGAAATACCTGAAAATAAAGTATCCCAGATACTGCTGAAGATGCTGGCCGGGAGCGTCCGGATCCCTGGTCTCGGTACCGGTATAGATCCCGTCAAACATCTTTGGTTCTGTCTCAAGATTGAATCCAAGTCCCTGGAAATGTTCATACCAGTTGGGATACTTAATTACCACCTTTACTTTGGGATTTACAGCTTTTGCAGGTCCTATTACAAGGGACTGTGCAGCTTCTGTCATCAGGCCGAGCCTGTAATCCGTCCAGCTCTTATTTCCTTTTGCATTGATACAGAGCTCACATTTACAGTTTGTAAAAAAGAAATCATCAAGAATTATCTCATCAAAATGCTTTGCAGTAAATTCCACGATCTCCCTGACTTTTTTCCTGTGTTCGGGATTTGTATAGCAAAATGTTTCAAACCTGTTCATCTCATTCACGGTAAGAGTGATTCCTCCTGCCGTCTGAATGCCCCTGCTGTTAAAGAACTTTTTTGCTGTCTGAACTGTCTTTTCATCAACTATTATAAGGTCGCGGTGTGTTTCAAGGTAGATCTTGTCGACATGAACCTGTGCCGATATTTCATTCCATATTGGTTCGAGCCACTCTGTTTTATCCATCTGCCGCACTTCATAAGCCCTGGCATAAACGGCAACCCTGAAGTTCTTATAACCCTGACTATGAGCTATCTCAGGATAACCAAAAACTGCTGAGAGAATTAAACCGATAATAAATTTCTTCCTGAATGATTTCATTACAATTATTTTTTTAAAGAATTCACAATATAGCGAATTTCAGTTAAATGATTATTTTAATCTCTTTACCTGTA
>CAZWUB010000241.1:0-4154 GCA_964637415.1 uncultured Rikenellaceae bacterium | reverse complement strand
ATCGGTGGTATAGGCAGTACGATAACCGGATGACTAAACATACCGGAACATTTGCCGTTCGATACTGTAAGCATCACATTATAAGTGCCGGTTCCGGTATAGGTATGCGACGGATTCATGTCTGTGGAAGTACCTCCGTCACCGAAATCCCAGATGTATGTCCAGTAAGTGCTCAAAGGTTTCGTCGAATCGGCGAAAGTCACATTATTACCTGCCGCCTGGTAGGTCTGGGATGAAGGTGTCGCGGTGAACTGAACCTGAGGCATAGGCATTACAACTATGTCTATTGTCGTACTGTCCAGACAGCCATAAAGTGATGTTGTAACAACCTCAACAGTTCTTGTTATCGGGTCACCGGAACCATTCAGGAACATGTGTCGTGAAGTATTTATCCCGGGTACAACCGGTGTTCCGTCACCATAATCCCATTTATAAATATTGGCACCGGGATCTGCTGTAAATGTCAGTTCACTTCCATGACATACCGTATCATCATCTGCAGTCAGATTTGCAATTATCGCCGGATATATAGTCACCATCGATGTTTTTGTATCAGAACATCCTGCATTGGACTGAACTGTCAGGCTGACCGTCCTGTAAACAATTGCAGTGGAAGTTGTATTTGTGAATACATGAACAGGATTTGCATCTGTTGTATTTACAGGTGTTCCATCACCAAAGTCCCATGTCCAGCTTGCCATACCGGTCATGTCTTTTGTAAATCCGACAGTAGCCGGAGTACAACCCATCGAGACAACATGTGAGAAAGTTGCATCAGGAGCATCAACAACTACCTTAACAGTTCCTTCACCTGCACACATATTATCATCAACAACCCTGTAATTAAGTGTATATGTTTCTGCAATCAGGGTTCTGAAGGTCGGCGTTTCAATAAAGTAATTATTAAGAGGACCTATATCTCCTGACCAGTTATGAGATGACCATGTGCCTGATCCGCCTGTTATGATCGGTGTTATAACAACCGGATCATTCCCGCATGCAGGTATGGGATCCTCTGCAAATGTTACAACAGGAAGCTGGTTGACTGTAAGCACTGCTGAATCAGTATATGCTGTTGCACAGAATGCTTTCAGTGCCAACCTGTAACGGTTATTATTATAAGCCAATGGTACATTTATGAGCGACAGTTGCTGGCTTGTTGTCCCACTGTAAATCGCGCCATCATAAATATCATCCCAAACTGTTCCTCCATTCGTGCTTACCTGCCATCTGATGGAATCTATTATTCCTGCGCCGTTCCCGACAAAGAAGACCGGTCCTCCGCCGTCGCATACCGATTTATCCTTCGGATGCAAAACAGGTATTGGCGGTCCGTTCACTCTCAGTGCAACAAAGTTCGAATAGAGTTCAGAACCACAGGTCCCGTCAACTATAACCCTGAATAAGTAATTGTTGAAGCTTAAAGGTACATCTGTCAGATAAAGAATACTGTCTGCTGCCCCGGTGAAATTGACACCATCATCAACTACATCGGTAAAAATTCCCGACGGTGGCTTAAACTGCCATCTGTAAGTAAGATTTGTACCTGTGGCCAGAATCATGAATGCAGCATCATCTGTTGAACAAATCGTTGTGTCCTTCGGTTGCTGCACTATCTCAGGTACCGTATTGACAGTCAGCTTCACATCAGCAGACTGCTTAGTACTTCCACATGTAGTTACAGTAACATGGAACATATACCCGTTCATATCCCTTGTCACACCATATAAGTTCAGTGTCGGGGTCTGGGCTCCGTAATAAATACCTGCATCTGTTACTTTATTAAATCCGGTACCATCCTTCTTATCAACAGACCACTGATAGACAAGATCCGTACCTGTGGCATCCACTTCGAATTTTACAACACCGTACTCACATGCGATCTGATCCGAAGGTCCGGTATCTATGTCAGGAAGTTCCCTGACTGTAACGGTTGCTGTGCCAAACATATTAACTGCTTCACAACCATAAGAATCTGTAACTTTCAGCAGTTTATATGTTACTGTACCTGATAACGGATATACCGGGATATTGGCTGTTGAAGTAGTTATTGTTACTTCGCCATGGTTTTCAATATTAACCACATAAGGAGGTGTCCCATCTGTAATATTAATTGTAAGAGTTGCGGGATCTCCGGGACATATCGTTTCTCCACCGGTCAGGACTGCAACAGGTAATGAATTAACTGTAATTTTCACAGGGTTACTTTCAGCCTGACAAAGAACACCGTTCTGAATACTTATAAGAACTCTCCTGAACCAGGTATCGGAATAAAGTACACCCGGAGCATATATTTTGTCTGTTTCACCTGAGATTGTGTTCCAGATCACTCCATCACCACTTCTCTGCCACTGGTATGTGACAGAGCCTGTTCCGCTTCCATCATCCTCACTTGTAAATGGCACCGGTGTTTTTCCGAAACATATTGACTGATCGGAAGCTATAGCACCACCATGCACTTCATTAACAGTTACCTTAACTATATTCGATATTTTCTCACAAATATTTCCATCTATATCCGACCTGGTTATTCTCCTGACCCATGTATCCTCTGTAAGGACCGGAGAATCATAATTAGGAGCGTTGGATAATGATATCGGATCGAAGTTCGTGCCATCCGTACTGCTTTCCCATTCGTATGTAACATTACCATCGCCAGTACCATGGACAATGCTTATGAATGGCACCGGATCTGATCCGTTACAGATTGTCTGATCAGAGATTATTGTACCCGGATTGACATTATTCACAATCACCCTGAATGATCCGGATATTTCGGTACATTTCTGTCCAAAATAATCCGATGTAGCCAGACGCAGGAACCATGTATCCTGAGTTAAAGCTCCCGGAACATAATTCTGATCCTGACCGTCTGTAGTAATGTCGGTATAATTCACGCCGTCATTACTCATTCTCCACTGGTAAGTAATATCACCATCACCGGTTGCAGCAGTTCCGCCAACCGGCGAAGGAACGTCTCCTTCACATATTACCTGTTCACCTGCTACTGAACCAGGATCCAGATTATTTACAGTTATCTTAACCGGATCATTCAGCTCTGTACAGGTATTAGTTCCCAATGTTGAAGTAACTTCTCTTCTGTACCAGGTATCGGCAATAAGGTTACCCGGATTGTAGGTCTCACTTAATGCTCCTAATATTTCATCATTGAAGTCTGTTCCATTAGTGCTCCGGAACCACTTATAAGAGAATATTCCATCACCTGTCGGAGTCACACTCAATATCGGAGCCGGTGCAGATCCTTCACAAATTGTCTGATCAGTGCTTATTGAACCCGGGTCGAAATTGTTTACAGTTATTCTTACAACATTTGACTCCTCTTTGCAAGACACCCCGTTAAGCGTAGATGTAACCATCCTCTTGTACCATGTATCTGCAGTTAGAGCCGGAGGATCATAAGTCTCACTATTGGCGCCGCCGACCAGAGCAAAACTTGTACCGTCAGTACTTGAATGCCATTCATATGCTACTATTCCGTCATAAGTCGGGGATACACTTGTTAAAGTAGCCGGCACAGTTCCATCACAGATTATCTGGTCGGAACCTATCGCTCCGGCTGTTAAATTATTAACAGTGACTTTGATGTCTGTTGTGGGCTCAGTACATGTATTACCGTTAAGGGTTGAAGTAACCAGACGTCTGAACCATGTGTCAGCCACAAGAGGACCGGAAGAATATGTTTCATCAGTTTCACCGGTAATATTTGACCAGTTGGTCCCGTTAAGACTGCTCTGCCACTGGTAAGTAAATGTTCCGTCGCCGGAAGGATGACCGCTGCCAAAAGGAGCAGGTGTTTCGCCTTCACAGATCCACTGATCGGCAGTAATATTACCCGGATCAAAGTTATTGACAGTTACTATTACAACAGGAGTAGTTTCACTGCATGTAAACCCGTTAAGGCTTGATGTAACAACTCTTCTGTACCACGTATCTGCTGTAAGAGCAGGTGCAGAATAAGTTGCTGTTGTTACTCCTCCGGGAACCGGGCTCCAGCTCGTTCCACTATTGGTACTGTACTCCCATGAATATGTGAAAGTACCATCCCCTGACGGAGCTGTTCCCGTAAATGGTGCAGGTGCAGATCCTTCACATATCGTCTGATCTTCACCAATTGTACCAGGAGCAAAGTTGAT
>CAZWUB010000240.1:0-4210 GCA_964637415.1 uncultured Rikenellaceae bacterium | reverse complement strand
CTCATCTCCCTCTCTCCCAATCTCCCACTCTCCCCATCTCCCACTCTCCTCATCTCCCACTCTCCTCATCTCCCTTTCTCCTCATCTCCCTCTCTCCTCTTCTCCCTCTCTCCCCATCTCCCACTCTCCCCTTCCTTCCTACAGGCGTATCATCACCTTCTTCCTGAATAGGACTAACGCCAGTAACCATACAATAAGTACCTGAAGTAACGCAAACATAAGGCTTCCGTTCAAATTACCTGCAACAGGAACACAGATTTTTTCGTAGATCCAGTTGTATAGTGTCATCTCAGCTTCACCTGCCGTAATTTTTACATTCAGCATGATCCTTGTCCAGATACCGGCCAGAAAGTAGGAAAAAAGTGCATTGGTACCGAATACAAGAAATATTTTGCCCCACATCTGCAGTTTCCAGACATCGGAAACGAGGTATATCAACGCCAGTACAGTCATGGCTATTCCGGCTGTATAAAGAACATAGGAGCTCGTCCATAATGGTTTATTAAGCGGGAACCAGATACTCCATAAGAGTCCCAGTCCTGCTGAAGAAGCTCCGATAAGGAAAAGTTTGAGTGCTGTATTCCATCCTGCAGCTCCTTTACCCAGCAGTTCACCTGCATAATAACCTATCAATACTGTGCAGACGGCAGGAAGGGTACTGAATAATCCTTCAGGATCGAACGGCACACCGAAGCCTTTGTACAGATGATTCTTACCCAGTATTGCAGCATCTATCTTTGCAGCAAAGTTGCCCTCAATGCTGTAAGGATCAGGTCCACCTGACAGTGCAAGAATGATCCAGTATCCGATCAGGATCACTGCAATTACTATCCAGAGGTAATCGCGGTTTACAGTAAGACAGATAATGGCACCGATAAAATAAGCTATTGCTATTCTCTGGAGGACTCCCATTATCCTCAGGGTTGAATAATCCCTTGAAAAATGCGGGAATATTGCAAGGAAAAGACCCAGTGCAAAGATTGTTACAGTTCGTCTGAAAATCCTGATCAAAGACCGGCTGTTAAGTGCCTGACCATATTTCTTCATTGAGAACCAGAGTGATACCCCTACAATGAACAGGAAGAACGGAAAAACAAGGTCGGTAGGTGTACAACCGTGCCATTGTGAATGCCTCAGGGGAGGATAAACATATTTCCAGCTGCCCGGAGTGTTTACAATTATCATGAAGGCTATTGTCATCCCCCTGAAAATATCGAGGGACACAAGTCTGCCTTTACTCTTAGCCATATATTTTCAGTCCTGAAATATTTTCTCAAGTTCAACAATACCTATTCCCGGTCTCTCCTTAAGGGTAATTTTTCCGTCTTCTACAGTAACGCCCTCATAAACATCATTGCTTATCAGCAGGTTACCATCAAGATCAGCCCAGTCGGTAAGCGGGGAGACCTGTGCTGCAGCAGATATGGCACATGAAGTTTCTGTCATGCATCCGATCATCACCTTCATTCCCATCTCCCGTGCCATAAGAGCCATCTTATGAGCGGCATTCATTCCCCCGCATTTCATCAGCTTAATGTTGATGCCGGAATAAATATCCTTTACTTTAAACAGATCACCTGGTGTCTGAAGCGCCTCATCGGCAATTACAGGCAATGGTGCATTAAGGGTGAGCCAAGCTATATCATCTTTCTGCTCTTTTGGCATCGGCTGCTCCAGGAAACTTACATTCTGCTCCTTCAGCCAGTGTGCCATTTCGAGGGCATAATTCTTATCTTTCCATCCCTGGTTGACATCAACACAGATTGGTTTATCAGATACGGTTCTGATAGTTTCAATCATCTCCTTATCATTTCCCAGACCCAGCTTAACTTTCAGGATTTTATACGGTTCAGCTTCTGCAACTTTCTGTTTTACAACATCAGGAGTATCGATACCGATTGTAAAACTCGTATACGGCGTTTTAGATGGATTCAGACCCCATAATTTATACCAGGGTTCACCGACAATCTTACCTGTCAGATCGTGCAGAGCTATATCTATTGAAGCTTTCGCTGCATAGTTGCCTGGTGCAACACTATCTATATAATCTGTGATATCTTCGATCAGGAACGGATCGTTAAACTGTTCCATGTTTACCTGTCCCAGGAACTTTAATACTGACTCATGACTTTCACCAAGATAAGGCGGCATAGAAGCTTCACCATATCCGGTGAACCCGTCACACTCCAGTTGTGTGAGCACCACAGGTGTTGTTGTCCTTGATCCTGATGCAAGGGTAAAGACATGCCTGAGCTGAAGGGTATATGGTTTATATTTCAATCTTATCGGTGAACCTGTCGCAATTTTTCTGCCAGGCTTACCTGCCTTTTCATTTTTACAGCTTGCTGAAGCTCCGGTAATTAAAGCTCCGGTAATCAATCCGCTGTATTTAATAAAATCACGTTTTTTCATGGTTCTATTATGATTTATAACGCATCCATTCTATTTAAACCCCCTTTCCCGTCCCGCCTTAAGCGGGAGGCTGCGTGCTCCTTCCCCTTTGAGGGAAGGTTGGGATGGGGGTTATAATTGTTATAGATACCAATTATGAGATTTTATGTGGTGAATCCCTTTCCCTGTTTCAGCACCGATTATCCTCCTGGCTCCCATTAGTATCTTCACCAGATAACTATTATAATCAGACCTTGTTGAATCCAGACTGTTATTCCAGACCATACCATTTGTTACCGATGAGTGAATAAATTCTGTATCACCCAGAAACAATCCGGTATGAGTAATCCGCTTCTCTCCCTTTGTATTCAGTGATCCGAAAAATAGCAGGTCTCCCGGCATCAGACCATCAAAGGATGATGAAATATCTACTTCATTTCCATAAAGGAACTGCTGGGATGCATCCCTTGCCAGGATAATACCTCCCGTGAAATATACTGTCTTCACAAAACCGCTGCAATCTGCCATTTTAGTTGAAGTTCCTCCCCAGAGATATGAAGTGCCGGTGACCGATCTTGCAAAACTTACCAGTTTTCCGGCTTCTGGTTTTACTTCAGAACACCATTTTCCGAATTCAACTCCATCTTTCTTATTTATCCTTCCTCCTCTGCCATCGGGAAGTTCGACAACAAAATGATCTGCCCTTTCTGCAACTTTGTTTACAATAATTCCTGCAACTGCATCAGAGATCACTCCTGTTCCGGGACTTTCTGAAAAAATTTCTCCTGATTTTGATGTAAAGATAACCCTGTCAGATTTTTTCCATTCAGAAAATTCATCTTCTGATTTTTCACGTAATCCGCTTGCGGTGATCCATCCGATGTAATAATCAGGTGTCTGAACAAGGAGCCAGCTCCCGCTTTTTTTCATGATCTTTACGGGTGTTCCCATTATAGCCTGGGAAACCAGCTCACCCGAATGAGAGGGATCCTTTTTCATGTTACAGATACTTACTGAAATAAGTCCCCATGAATTTTTAATTTCTGAAGGATCAGGAAGAATTTTCAGACTATCTGTAAATTCAATCCCTGACTGAGCAAAATAATTTAAAATCCCGCTTTTTGCTTCGGGAATGCTGGTTTCACCTCTAATTAAAAGTTTTTTATCTTTTAATAATGCAAGATTCAC
The DNA here is from genome assembly GCA_964637415.1 of uncultured Rikenellaceae bacterium. GTDB lineage: Bacteria > Bacteroidota > Bacteroidia > Bacteroidales > VadinHA17 > LD21. The sequence goes on along the minus strand of CAZWUB010000240.1, from coordinate 631 downwards.
ATCCCAGATAGCTTCCCTTTTATCGGGAATATACCGGTATACTATAGAATCAATATCTGCCAGCACCTTTTGCGGAACCTCTGCCGGCCCGCATCCGAAAAGAATAAATATCAATATCAGCGATTGGATCAGGTATTTCATAAATTATTTTATTCAATAAATATTTTGCAAACTTATTAAATTGGATGTAAAGATTCTGATAAGTATTAAAAATTAGGTAACAATTTTTAATGCTTCAGTAATACCCGAAGGATGTAAGATTGTACTCATCCGGCCATAGCTATCATAATTAAATGATGTTGTTAAAGGAGTTGTCCCCGGAATATTATCAACTACAGATATTACTCTTCCTTTCGAATCATAGCTGTATGGCTTAAGCTTATTTTCTTAAACGTAATTTATTTGGCACTTACATAGTGTTTTTTTCATTCAGAAAGGATGATAAATTGTATGGGCCATTTATCACTTTGTCCTTTTTATTTATTATCCAGTAGCATGTATCAAATGCAAACATATCTTTAAAAACGCCACCACTGTTGAAAAACAGTATTCAAACCATATAAATTAATTGTATATCCTGTTCCTTTACCGGCATAAATACGACCAATAGTATTAGCAAAATTTCTAAACC
>CAZWUB010000239.1:0-4280 GCA_964637415.1 uncultured Rikenellaceae bacterium | reverse complement strand
GATCGTGACTCTATAGAATACAGATAAATACCTTTCTCAACTTTATTATTGAAATTATTAGTTCCATCCCAATAAAATATGATTTCTCCTGAACCATTAACATCTTCTGAGTTAATCAGTTTAATTATTTTACCGTTCAGGTCCGAAATCCTTAAAATGTATTTTTCTGAAGTGGCAGGCTGAAATTTAATTATGGCATGCTGATAGTCAGGATTAAACGGATTTGGATAGCAATAACCTCCATAATGGGAGATTTTTCTTCTGTCATCCTCGTCAATAATAGTTGTAGGAAAGTCACTTACAAATGGTATTAGTTTTTCAATTGTGGTTTTTTCCGAAGATGATTCAAATACACCAAGATCCGGATTAGTTCCACTGAAATCCGATATCGGAATATTCACGATCGTTTCCTGATTATAAACAAGGTATCTGATACCGGCATTGATCGATGGACAATAGTCATTAACCCTGAAATCAAATTTTGGAGCATCCAGAAAAGATGGCAGGAAATCTGAATTTCCATCAAGCCAGTTTACGGTGCCATTATCATTTGTTATAACTGCATTCTGGCCTCCTTTCAAATCAGTATGAGCAATAGTTATTGTATTAGGCCCGCATGCAACGGAACCGCTAAAGGTGATTTCATTCGGGGTATTATTATAGATAACAGAATTACAAACTGTAACATTCGAAACGTGCAGGTATAGCGCACCAGGTGCGTATCCCGAATCCGACCATGGATTATATGGATCATGATTATTATAAATTATTGAATTGGTAATTAAACCTTTCGATCCATAATCATAATGGATTGCGCTTCCGATATCTGAAAACAAATCTGTGTTTCCTGCAATAATACTTCTGTTAATTATCGATTTGGTACCATTTGAAAAGTAAATTCCGCCACCGTTATTATTAAGTATATAGGTGCTATCAATTAAAATATCAGAAGAATGTAAAAAAAGTGTAGCTCTGCCTTTATTGTTGCTGACGATGCAATTATTCAAATGAATATCAGAGTTATCTGCAGCGTAGATTGCACTTCCATAAGATTCAGCACTATTATCTTTGATTATTAAATATTTTAAAGCGGGCGATGAACTGTTTTCACATCTTATACATCCGCCAACATTATCTATTCTATCACCCGCTACCCAGCTTAATTGAACATTATCTCCTGAACCATTCTGTAAGGTAAATCCAACAAGTATGGCTTCAGAATTTTCTCCACTTTCAAAAACAACAACACTGCCATTTTTATTCCCGTCAATTATTGTATTAAGAATATCCGTATGATTTTTGCTGAAGACGTAATTTGAACTTAAAAAAATATTTTTCCCTTTGAAAGAGATATTTTCTATGAATTTTCCATTTTCGACTATTATTGTATCATTGTTTTTTAGCGACAGATCTATTGCACGCTGAATAGTTTTGAAGGGTTTTGATTCTGTTCCGGTACCTGTATAATCATTTCCATTCATTGAAACATATTTCGGTATTGCAGGACATGCTGCTGTAATAAGGTTTTCCTTTACCAGCGTATCTGTATCAAGCCCGTTAGAAACAATTAATTTTACTGAATATAATCCCATTGAAGGGAAAGTAAAGACAGGATTACTATTCTCGCTATCAGTTACCCCGTCATTGTTAAAATCCCATTTCCAACCCGTAATTGCATTCGTCCTGAATAAGGAAAAATCATTGAATTGTACTGGGAATGGGGAAAGACCATATAATGTATCAACCTCAAATTCTGCTCTTAAAGGCGGAGGGAATACATTTATAAAAGCTCTCTGCCTGTAGTGCCATTGTATCTCTTCCAGATTATAATAACCATCTGCGGAGCCTCCCCATCCCCAGTTAATGTGAAAAAGCGTGTCGTTGTCGTATCCATCAAGAATGAATAAATGTGATTCATCGGAATTTATATCTGTTGATCCACCATAAATAACCGGATGGTTTATGTTGAGCTCATCCATTAAGAGTTTTTTCCATAAACTTGTGTCCTGATCAGTAAACAGGACTTCCTTACTATTCCTGTCATAACCAAAATTATTTATAAATGCTTCTGCAATCTCAGCTGTAGAAGCGGTTGATAAAGACGGCAGGTAGCTCATATTTACAGATATTCCGGCATGATAGATCAGTTGTGAAATGGCCGGGTTTATCTCTGTTGCAACATTTGTCATTGACTGCCAGTCATAAAAGGTATTCTTAAAGTCAGCAGAAAGAATTGTCCCATAAATAGTTGATAAGTATGAGTTTTCCTGTAGTCCATGATAAGGATATTTGTAAAAATTCATAAGCTGAGCCATAGCAACGGCCACACATCCTGCAGGTGCATTGCCCGGACACATTGAATTATATGGATAATTTTGACTCCACTTTGTTTTGATAAGGGGAGCAATTTCCGATCCAATAGATTTTTTATCAGAGCTTATTGATTCCCAGGCACTGTGTATTGGCCTTTTTGCATCTTTCAGTTTAGAGATTCTTTTCTTATAATCTTCAAGAAATGATTTCAGTGGTGGTGGCAATAAATCAATATTAATATTATCATCCAGACTATAACCCAGAATCGGATTCATTGACTTGTTTCCTGAAATAATTATAAAGCCTTTGGGTTGAAATTTAAAAATGTAAAAATAAGGCAGATTACCATCACCTTCCAGCTTTGTTACATTATTTATTGAAAGAAGTCCGGGCTCTGTTTTAATGGCCATCCATTTGTTAACAAAATATTCTGCTTCCGTGTAACTTACAATCTGTCCGGTTAAGTGAACAGGTGAGGAAAGAATGAGAAAGAGAAGTATAATTTTTTTCATCATAATATAATTTTGATTTTAATGGTATGATCCGCCAGCTGGCGGACATGATTGAAAATTATAGTCATTACCTGTTTGCGTTTGAATTCAATCATGTGGGTTTCATATTAAAATGATAAGTTTCGGAACTAATAAGAATCTCAGAATTTATTACACAATTAATTATTCAATTCTGGTCTGAGATTACCGTAAAATTAATTAGAATTTAAATGAGTTTTATTCCGGGAATGCTGAACTTGACTAATGTTCAAATTTATATGGTGAATAATGGAAAATAAAATGATTAAGAGTACCCGTGTCCGTGCAAAAAGTTAAATAAACATCCCATATTTCGAGTGCGGAAAATTTTTATAAGGTTCATCGTGACTCAAAAATAATTGGTAAAAGCTTTATATAAAGGATTAAACATGTTCAACTCACAACTCATCTCTCTCAACTCACCGCTTCTTTTAAAGTTGGCAGTTGCAGTAATCTGTAATAGGTGATGTACAACCCCACATCCCGACCAATTACCTGCCGGGCTTTTTGGCTCTTATTCGGATTTTGATTGGGTCTTGTCGGGTATCAAAAACATCAGTAATTAACACACCTTCTTTTATCCGTCTATAGATAATTTTGTAATTACCCTCAACAAGGTATCTATGATCTTCTCCAAGTTTTTGGAGATTCGTTTCCACTTGTCCTGATAGAGAATGTTTTATCAGTTGCCTTGTAGCAGTGAATATATTTAATTTGATTCTTCTGGCAACATTTATACCGGCTGCCTCTTTGTAGAATTTATAAATTTCAAAGAGGGAATCAGTGGCAAAATCAGTCCAGATTACTTTCATAATATTACCAGGAATCAGATTCTTTTTCTAAAGCTTCCTGAGTCTTGTATCTGCCTGTTTTATAATCTTCGTTTGATTTCTCTGCTCTATCCAGTAATTGTTTTTGAGTCAGTGGTTTAAGTTTGCGCTCATTTCGAACCTTGTTTTCAAAGATAGCAAGCTCAATTTTGTTGAAGATGCTTTCATCTTTAAGTCCGGCTATATATTCAATTGCATTGAGTTTTCTTGTTTGCAGGTCCATAATCAATGTTTTTACAAATATATAACATAAGAGTCGATTTTTGGTTGAATTTTACAATTCGCTCACCGCTTAAAGTTAGCAGTCCTCCTTCGCTTAGGCTACGGAGGACAAAGTTGGCGAAAGGCATTGACTGACTTGCAACGAATAATCCTTATATTCACCGCAAATTATGCGACGAATAATTTTGAAATGCGATGAATAAGTTGTATATTCGTTGCAAAATATGCATCGAATGAAGGCGTATATATATCAGTCAGATAACTGGCCAGATTTCACATGGAGACTTGATGAGTTAATTAACTTATTGGGTGAAGTAAGAAATTTGCAGGGTCGTTTATCAGGAAGAATGGAATCGTTAGGGTTTGATTTAAGAAACGAGGCCAC
>CAZWUB010000238.1:0-4323 GCA_964637415.1 uncultured Rikenellaceae bacterium | reverse complement strand
TTACCAAAGAACTTGATTCAGAAGCTTATTTCTATAAGCTTGTCTATAAGGAAAAGGATAAATGGTCGAGGATAACAAGTGATTATAAAGAGCTGGAAGCGGAACTGGCAGGAAAACCGGTCACCATGGGCTACAATCCTTCATTTTTCCTTGTGGGGAATAATAAAATAGTTATTGCTGTGAAATATGTTTATCCCGGTTCGCCTGCAGCTGATGCCGGACTGAAGCGGGGTGATATTATCCTCACTATCGATAACACAGTGCTTGATACTTCAAATTATTATAATCTGTACTCGGGTCCGGTTTATTCAGTTCAGCTTGGCAGGCTTGAAGGGAATACACTTTTACCTACCGGGGTATCGGTATCGATGACAGCAAGGGTTACCAATACAAATCCTTCAATATATCATGAGGTACTTGATCTTGATGGACATAAGATAGGGTATCTTGTATATGTCGAATTCATTTCCGGAGAAAGTGACGCGTTGCTCACTGAAATGGACAATATCTTTAATGAGTTTAAAACGGCCGGGGTTTCCGATCTTATTATTGACTTTCGGTATAATCCCGGAGGGGAGATAAGTGCAGCAGTTCATCTGGCCTCAATAATTGCACCGGCTGCTGTGACAAACAGAAAGGATGTATTGATAAGCCTTAAATACAATGAAGGACTGGATGCATATTTAAGGACAAGTAACCTTCCGAATTATCTCTCATATAAGTTCGAAACAACTTCGGCCAACATCGACATGGACCGTGTCTATTTTCTTACAACATCTGGTACGGCATCAGCAAGTGAGCTTGTGATAGTGGGTCTTGAACCATATATGGATGTGATAAAAATAGGGGAGCCGACTTACGGGAAGTATGCCGGAGCATGGGTAATGCCTGACGATGCAGAAAAATGGGCAATTATACCGATTGTATCTAAATACGCCAATGCCAATGGTTATACTGATTTTGTTGATGGACTGCCCCCTGACTATGAATTTGAAGACGACCTTATGCGCGCAGTACCTTTTGGTGACACAAGGGATCCCATGCTGGCAAAAGCAATTGACCTTGCAACAGGAAAATCAGGTATGGCAAAGAGCTATATTAAAACTGAAAGGATCAGTTTCCCGCTTATGGTTCCTGAGGAGATAAAGCTGAAAAGCAATCTCTATTTAGATGGATTTGCCCCGGAGGCGGAGGCTGTTCGTAACCACGCTCACTGAGCTGAGAGCCATTGCGGCACCTGCTATCATAGGATTCAGAAGGAAACCTGTGAAAGGGTAAAGTAATCCTGCGGCAACCGGTATCCCGATCAGATTATATATAAATGCCCAGAAGAGGTTCTGTTTGATTGTTTTAACTGTCATCCTCGACAATTTTATTGCTTCCGGGATCCTTGTAAGGTCGGATGATATTATTGTCATTTTTGCGACATCCATTGCAATATCGGAACCTTTCCCCATTGCTATGCTTACATCGGCCTGGGCCAGCGCCTGGGAATCATTAATCCCGTCACCGGCCATCGCTGTTATCTTTCCCTGCTTTTGCAGCTCCTTAATGTAGTCGTGCTTGTCCTGGGGCAGGGCTGCAGCCCTGAAGTGGTCAATCCCTGCTTCTGAAGCAATGGAACGTGCAGTCTCAATATTATCGCCGGTGAGCATGTGGACTTCAATTCCCATGGAATGTAATTGCCGGATTGCTTCAGCGGATGATTCCTTTATTTTATCCGACACTGCAATAACAGCAAGAACTTTCTCTGAATCAGAAAAAAAGGAAACTGTCTTCGCTTCTTTTTCCCATTGTTCCGATAATGATGAAAGCTCTTCATCAACTGTTATCCTGTTGTCAGTAATAAGCTTTTTGTTCCCTGCATAATATATTTTGCCTTCAACAGTTGCTTTCAATCCCAACCCGGTTAAACTTTCAGATTCAGACGAATTATTTTCACTTATTATTCCTGCTTTTTCCAGATAGCGGACTACAGGTTCCGCCAACGGATGTTCGCTGTTCTTCTGTATAGCATGAAGGATCTTACCATACACAGAAGATGTAGCATCACTGCTCCATACTAAATTTTGGACCACGGGTTCTCCGATTGTTATTGTACCTGTTTTATCGAGTACCACTGCATTAATTTTATGTGCTGTCTCAAGACTTTCGGCATCCTTGATAAGTATTCCGGCATCGGCTCCTTTACCTATTCCGACCATTATGGCTGTGGGAGTTGCAAGGCCCAGAGCACAGGGACAAGCTATAATAAGTACTGTGACAACAGCTAAGAGGCTGTGGGTAAGTGCATTTTCAGTGCCCGAGATCAACCATATCAGACCACTCAGCAAAGCAACTGTGATCACAACCGGTACGAATATCCCAGCGATCCTGTCTACAAGATGTTGTACAGGGGCTTTGCTTCCCTGTGCTTCCCTTACCATCTTAATTATCTGTGAAAGGAGGGTATCCTCGCCCACTTTTTCAGCCTTGAAACGGAAGGAGCCTTTCTGGTTTATGGTGCCGGCAAAGACCCTGCTGTTCTCAACTTTTTCTGAAGCCACCGGTTCTCCGGTCAGCATGCTTTCATCAACAAAGGACCTACCGGATGTTACATTTCCGTCAACAGGGACCCTGGTGCCTGGTTTGACAAGTAAAATATCACCCTGTCTGACCTCGCTTACGGGAATAACTTTCTGACTGCCATCAGCATTGATAAGAGTGACTGTTTTTGCCTGAATGCCCAGGAGCTTCTTTAATGCAGATGTTGTATTTGATTTGGCTTTTTCCTCAAGAAGCCGGCCGAGAAGGATGAATGTGATGATCACGGCAGATGCCTCAAAGTAAACATGGCCATCTATACCTTCTTTATGGAAAAGATGAGGGAAAAAAGTAACAAAAGCACTGTAAATAAATGCGATTCCGGTACTCATTGCCACAAGAGTGTCCATGTTGGCTGAACGATGGTTAAGCTGTTTTAAGGCTCCCGAGAAGAACTGTCTGCCAAACCAGAATACAACCGGTGCGGCGAGTGCCATCATTATATAGTTTGCATAGGGGATGTCCATGAAGAACATTGCAATAACGAAAAGCGGAATACTTAATAAAGCAGCCCCGATAGTATTAAAGCGTAATTCAGCCAGTCTTGTCTGCTGAGCCTCCTGCTTCAGTTCCATGGCGCCGGCTTCTTCTATAATAATATCATAGCCGATCGAATTGACTCCCTTCCGAATTTCTTCCGGGCTTATCTCCTCAGGAATAAACTCAACCATCAGAGAAGTATCTGCAAAATTTACTGAAGCGTTTTTTATTCCCGGTAACTTACTTACAAAAGATTCTGTCCTTGCGGCACATGAGGCGCAGGACATCCCTGTTACAGGATATGTTTTTAATATGTGGACTTTCCCTGGCATTTTCTGCTCATAAAATTAATCTTAAACAACCTGACTTAGCTAATCCTGCCGGTTGTTTTTGTTATACATATTAGAACATTTGAGGAGCATAAATGTTGAAAGGTTAGGAAAAAAACAAATACATTTGCGTAAATAACCGCGACTAATAATTAAAATTCTACAAATATGAAATGGGAAGGCAGACAAGGAAGTGATAATGTTGAAGACCGCAGGGGAATGGGTACTACCGGTAAGGTTGCCATTGGCGGTGGCATTGGCACAGTTCTGATAGCGCTTGTCGTATTGTTGCTTGGGGGAGATCCCTCAGGTATCTTAAATCAGACAGCCACAACAACGGAATCGGGGCAGTATGAACCTACTGCAGAAGAGCAGAAGATGGCACAATTTGTTTCGGTAGTTTTAAAGGATACAGAGACAATATGGGGTAAGATATTCCAGGAATCAGGTTCCACATACCGGCAGCCAACCCTGGTTTTATTCAGCGGGCAGGTTGCTTCAGCCTGTGGTTATGCATCTGCATCAAGTGGTCCGTTCTACTGTCCGGGTGATGAGAAAGTTTATATCGATCTTGAATTTTTTGCAAATCTTCAGAGCAGGTTAGGTGCGTATGGTGATTTTGCAATTGCATATGTAGTTGCCCATGAAATTGGTCACCATGTTCAGAATCAGCTTGGGATACTGAATCAGGTAAATTCCCAACGAGGCAGGCTGAGTGAGACAGAGTCAAATCAGTTGCTCGTCAGGCTTGAGCTGCAGGCCGATTTCCTGGCAGGAATGTGGGCTCATTATGCTGAAAGCATGCTTAACACCCTTGAGACCGGAGACATTGAGGAGGCAATGAATGCTGCTGCATCGGTAGGAGATGATGTTCTTCAGAAGAAATACCAGGGCCGGGTTTATCCCGATTCATTTACCCACGGCACTGCTG
>CAZWUB010000237.1:2835-4333 GCA_964637415.1 uncultured Rikenellaceae bacterium | reverse complement strand
TCTTCCATGCTTTCACGGATATTTGCATATCTGGCCCGGCCTGGCCATACTCCTTTGTTCATCTGGTATAAACCATTATTGCCGGGAGGAACACCTTTCCATGCCCTTCCGTAAAAGGCGCCTCCTATAATAAGTTGGGAGGGTTTTACTCCTTTATCTATAAGAAAAGAAATGATCTTTTCTGCGGAAGACGGATTCAGGGTATCACCCTCTTCCAGCATCTTCAAATCCGCCGGTTTTCCCATGACATCCTCTCTTCTTACCCGGCCCAGATTAGTATGATGAGCTGTATATCGAGTTCCTCCGGTAACATTGTCATAAGTCATGATATTCATGTATGTTACACAATTCATCACTTTGTAAAGTTCTATATAATTAAAGAAACGTTCCCATCCCGCTGCAGCAAAGGTCAGTATCTGGTCTTTATCTATCAAATTCATAGCTTCGCGTAGTTCACACATCAGGGCTGTGAAATTTTCTTTATCCTCAGGGTAATTGTAATGTACTTTTTCATAAATCATAAGTTTTATAGGACAATTTTACTTAACCACTAAGAGCACAAAGTTCGCACTAAGAGCACTGAGGGATTTTTCTTAGTCGCATAAAAAAATAATCCCCATTTATCTTCCTTTGTGTCCTTTGTGATTTCCTTTGTGCTCTTTGTGGTTAAATAAAATTTCCCCTTAACCACAAAGGACACGAAGGTTAACACAAAGAGCACGAAGTTGATGTCATTTAGTATCCAGATAATACCAGTACGTATTCCTTAATTCCTTCCGTAATCCCGCACCATCCCTAAGCCTCGCCACCGGCATATTATTTGTCAGTTTTATGTATTCAGAAAACCTCGACACAGATTCATTGCTGATTCTCATAACAGTCAGATCAGGAAGCGGACCGCGGGCAGCCTGATAAAACAAGGCTGCTTCCTCGATATGTCCGGGTATCTTAGTATAACCGGCATTAAACAACAAGCCGATGTTGTTTACTATTCCTTCTACATCCTTCTCAAGCATCATACATGCAAATTTATAATCGAGGGCTTTTGCATTCCCCGGACTTGACTGCAGCAATGAATTAATGTTTGCTTCAGGATTTCTTATTGTTATCAGGAAATTGTCAAAGGGTTTGAGTTTTGTCTTTTCACCAAGCTCCGCATCAGATCTTATAAATTCCGGATTTGAAAGCATAGACTCATATTTTCTGGCCAGACCTCTATAATGAAGAGTTTTCTTTAATATGGAGATATATTTTTCAGCAATCTTAAAATGTCCGTTTATCAGGTTTGTCTTTATGAGAAGTATAATATTCTCCGGATGAAAGCCTTCTGTCACCATTGATTCGAATGCCCACCTGTGGGCCTCATTAACTAACCCTATTGTGTAATAAAAATAAACGCCCCTGAACAATTTGCTCATGCTAATCTGTGAGCTCCATGGAATCATAACCGCCATTGTGCCATAATCCTGAGGTGCAGAAAACATCCGGGTACTTAACA
>CAZWUB010000237.1:1236-2735 GCA_964637415.1 uncultured Rikenellaceae bacterium | reverse complement strand
GCAATCAGAGTAAAAACAGATGCCTGCAGAAGAGCTCCGTAAATATTGTTGAAATAGCCCTGGCTCAGGAAATTACCGGCATACTCCAGCAAGCCGCCGGGCTTTGATGCAAATCCTCTTAAATATTCACCAGAGAAAACGAACAGGATCCTTTTCTCCTGGTAAAAAAATATATAGTTGTAAAAAAGCAAAAAAACGAAAAAGGCTAGGGCAAAAATCACAGAAAAAACAAGGTATTTGTAAATCCTTTCGGAATCAGGTCCGGTTCTGACCGCTTTCTTTTTACGTGGTTTTTGTATGTCTGAGGCTCCCGTCATACTCTTCCTTAATTATTCTCCTGCAGATATTTTTTCCCCGCCCCATCCTGCTTTTAACGCTTCTTTTGCTGAGGTCCGCTCAAAATCTCTTGGTCCCGCCTTTACCCGTCCGGTCATAAATTCAGGCCTGTTGAAAGTTTTTATCATCCGTCTGTAAAGATCCGGATCTTCCTGTGGCAGCACAAAAGGCTTTCCGCTTTGGCCGTCAGTACCGAAATATGCAAAGTATGGTCTGGCAGTCAGTCCATCGGTACGTTTACTGCTGAACATAAGCCATCGTCCATTCGACGACCAGGAATGATAACTTTCCGTTTCATCACTGTTGACACTCATTCTTTCAGGGTGCCCGGTCTGAATGTTGAGAACATAAAGGTCAGCCTCTTTATGCCATATTGAAAAATTGCCATTATTATGCAAGGTAAAAACAAGGTAGTTCCCTTCGGGGGAAACTCTCGGGAATGAGACGCTTTTACCAATTGAACGTGCATCAAAAAGCACCTCAGCTTTCCCGAATTCTAAAGTCGACTCATCGAAAGATTTGCGGACAAGATCGTATTTGATGCTTTTAAAATCCGAAGTATCCTTAGTCTCAACAGCCCTGCAATAATACAGATACCTCCCGTCGGGTGACCATTCGGGGAAAGTCTCCATATACCTGATTGTATCGGATTCTTTAACAGGCAACATTTGGTTCGTTTCGCTGTTATATACCACAAGCGACGACTCCAGATCGGTTACTTCCACATTATATTCCTGCGAAGCATGAAAGCTTTGGACAATACTGTTCGATGAAAAAGCCACAAGCTTCCCCCCCGGATGCCATGCAGGATAAACAGCCCCGAATTTCATACCGTCTGCTTTCAGATCCATTCTGGTAACCTTCTTCCCATCGTAAAAATATGTACCGCCGACTGATCCTCTTACATGGATCAGGAATTTATCAGGATCATTATTACAAAAGGAATGACAGTTGACACAATTTGTTTTAAGCAGCTGGTTTTCAACAACTGAATTTTCCCGGAAGCTCTCAGTACTGCGTTGTTTTATAAGTATCTGCTTATAACTCTCATATCCCGGATAAAGCAGCCTGTAGGAAATCCATGGATCAATTGCATCCCCTGAAACATTAATTTCAACAGGATCATATTCTGTAAGAACACCTTTTTCATCTTCGGATATCAC
>CAZWUB010000237.1:0-1136 GCA_964637415.1 uncultured Rikenellaceae bacterium | reverse complement strand
ATTATCAATTGACGGCAGCATATTTAATACATTGTTCCCCGGAAGAAACTCAACAGCATTGTATTTACAGACTTCCCTGCATTTAATGCATTCCCTGTTATTTGAAAGGTAACAATTCTCAGTGTTGATCCGAGCGGTACCCATGAAAAGTGATTTCTTGGCTTCAATACTGAAAAGTGTAATTGCTCCGGTCGGGCATACTTTACCGCATAGATTACAAGTCTTCAGACAATAACCTGATCTGAAGCTGATTGCAGGAGTCATCCATGAAAGAGGCTTACCGAAGTCAGAAGAAGGTATAATTATTTTTGTCGGACATGCTTTTATACAATTACCGCAACGGCTGCAAAGCAGGTTATAAAGATTAGGTTCAACAGCTCCCGGGGGACGGATAGAACTTATCTCCGCAGGTTTAATCAACCGCGGGATTGTCAATCCTGCCAGCAGGCCGGCACCCGACATAATAAAATATCGCCTTCCCGGTAATTCCGGTTCAGATGTGGATTTACTCCGGGAAAAGAACCTGGAAAGATATATTCTGATATCCCACAAACCTGTCTGCAGACCTCCGAGAGGACATAATTTCCTGCACCATATCCCCGGAAAGAAGAAGTGGATCAATAGCAGCAGCGGGAAAAAAGCAAATGAAAAAATAACAGAAATATCCGGTTTCCCGGAGAAGATCACAAAAAAACCGTTAAATATCGACAGCGGATCAAGAATTACAAATAAAGGTAAGCCAAAGAGAGCAGCTGTCAATGATGTTATTGCCATCCATTTACCGATCTCCGGTACTTTACTGTATTCATATTTCACAGATTTGCTAAGTGATGATACTTTATCGAAGCACCACCCGGCAGGACAGAGATATTTACAAAACCAGCGTTTCCGTATTGTTATCAATACAAGGACCGGGAGTGCAATTATGTTCAATAAAACCAGGCTCTTCAGTGCAAATACTGAATTCAGCATCATGAACGGACTCAGCCATACATGTATTCCCTGAAATCCTTTCCATAATCCGGGAATTGCAAGGACGATTGCTGCCAGGAAGGAAATTATCCGGATATCTGATGCTGTGATGTTTTTTTTCATCCAAGCCAGGCTCCCTGTTGTAACAGAAGCTCTTTAAGTTT
>CAZWUB010000236.1:0-4359 GCA_964637415.1 uncultured Rikenellaceae bacterium | reverse complement strand
ACAGAGTTTCACATGAGTACTTTGGAGTTGATCATGAAATAATTTGGGATGTAGCAGTTAACCACCTACCAATTAATAAACTCCAGATAGACTCAATACTCGCTCAGGAGAAATAAGCACGACGGCACAATAGATCAGTTTATAAAATCAATCCTTCACTAAAAGGCACCTTGCTCCTTGAAGTGCAGAGCGCACCCCGGTGGTCCCGGAACATCTGTTTGTTCTGAGTGATGAATGATAATATTTGATCTCCTGTTGTCACCATGGACAAAGTTATAAAAATTCAACAGATTTCTCTAAGTCAGCCTCTTTACGGCAGGAGTTACAACTTGTACCTAATTGCATAAGCCAGTCGCCTTGATCACATTCCGACAAGGATATTAATATTTTATTACTTATTTATCGATCACCGAATTAACTTCGGTCCGGTGCTTTCAGTTTAATCCTGCCTCAGGTGGACAGCCTGTCCGTTTTTGCAATTATGTGCTGGTGTTATTCTTTAATAATGATTGAATTTTATTTAAAAATTCTTCAACTTTTGGAATCATAGGTATCACATGTTTCTCTTCAATGTCAAGGAAGTCACTATAATCACCTTTTTGTCTAAGGTCAAAGAGATCTCCGAGTAGTTTTCCCGATTCTTTGTCAAGTAATCCTGTTTTAATAAAGTGAAGTGAAGTGCGAAAGTGGCTCTTTTCACATCTATATCCTTATTCCTTCTCTGGCAATATTTTGATAAAGTGGTGTTACCCAATGTTTTAGTTTCCATTCATTTTTATTATGGACAGTAACAGAAAAGGATTGCTCAAGCTCGAGTTCCAAATCAAAAAGCTTATGACGAAAAATCCGTTCATAATCCAGATCTGCTTTGGTATCGACAAGAATTAAAAGATCCCAGTCAGAATCAGGTCTTTCGTCTCCTCTGGCTCTTGAACCATAAAGAATAACTTCAGCTTGAGGGTCAATCTGTTTTATAATCGATTTGATCTTATTAAGCACTATGACTTTTTCATTCTTCATTTTGTAGAGATAATAAAATTGGCTGTATCAAATATAAAGACTAAGACACCAAGCTAGTGCATAAGCCGGTTGCCTTGACCACATTCCGCCGGAGAAACAAACATTCTTATATTAATCTATATATCATGATATTAAGTCCGGCCTTGCGTGGTCAAATTACGCCGGCGTGAGGTGGTCAGCATCACCGGCTTCTGCACGCTACCACGTTCGCTAAAGCTACAGTGGGCAAAGAAGGCTTCGGTGGGCGAAGTATGGCGCAGTGTTTATACATGATAAATATTGTCTTTCAATTATTTTTCAGGGTAACTAAAAATAATACAGGATTTGAAATTTCTGAAATACCTTCAATTTTACCAATCAATTCGAATGAATCTAAAAAAAAATATAATTTCTCAGTTTTTAAATCTAAAGGTCTCAGTTGAATATTACCTGTCAGAAAAAAATCATCAAAAAAGCCTTGTTTGGCATAATATTTAACATCATCCAAATAATCATAACAGAATAATATAGGAATTTTGTTATAATTATACTCAACAAAGAGATATCTGGTAGTTTTGAAAACGTTTCCAATATGCACCTGTTTCTTTCCATTCTTAATTTTTGCCGCCTCGCCAAAATCAAGTTTAACTGATGGAATCAATTTATTTTCTTTTATCTCATAAATTGTATCTCTTAAAAGAGGTTCAGGAAGCATTACTGGATAATAAATATACTGAAGTCTTCCTAAGTCTGAAACAAAAAAAGATTTTGGATTTGTTGTTCCCGCCTGACTATCTAAATAAACTTTTTTAACAATTAAGGTATCAACTGAATTGCCCTGAAAGTCGTATCTAATTAGTCTTGTAATATTTACGTACCTCTCATTACCCAATTCATGTGCAAAAGTTGTAGATATCGACCAAAGTTTATTTCCCACAACGGTAATAAACTCAGGCATTGACTCCTGTTTAATAACTGTTAACAGCCTGCCGGAAAAATCAAAACATAATATTTTTTTATAGGTGTCGATAAACAAAATTTTGGTAATCGAATCTGAGGCGATATTATAAATGGTATTATACTCACCCGGACCCCTGCCCTGTTTACCAATTTGTTTGACAAACATACCAGAATAATCAAATTGCAGGATTCGGTTACCCGCATCATTTATAAATATGTAATCATTTGTTGTTTCAATTTCATTAATCCTTGTGATGAGAGAGGAATCATTTGCTTCTAATATTATTTTATCAACATAAGATACAATATTTGAAAGGCTTACTGAATCAGATTTTTGGGTATCAATTTTTATAATTTGGATACTATAATCCCCCATTTGCTTACAAGACCAAATAGTAATTAATATTATAAGCAAGTATATTCTTTTCATAATCGATATATTCTATTTTAGCTTAATAAGGAAAAGCAAGGAATACCTTAGTTTTGGATCATATAGCTTACTCCCTGTTAATTCTTCCGGATTCTTAACAAAATATAAATAATCCTCTTGGTTAGTCTGATTTATTGTAAAAAACCCTGTTTCATAAATATCATCTCTCACCCCGGAAATTAATTGACCTTTATGATACTGATATTTGATATTGAAGGATTTATTTGTTTCCGTATTATATAAGTGATCATATGAAACCGACTTAAACCAGTAATTATTTTGAATTAAGTGCCCAATTATTGATTGAGTAAGGTCCAAATTAATATTTGACGATTTAGGAAGATTAATGAATTCAACTTTATAAATAGGAGAAAGCTTATTCTGGGACACCAAGTATAAAGTATTATCTATCCCGAATGATATATACATTTTTTTATCGTGAACTGAAAATTGTGATAAACGGAGCTTCACCGGATTCCCTTTATTTGGTTCAATATTATAATTTAAAACTGTATCCTCATTTTCACCAAATAGATCGGAATGTATAAGATTAATATCAATTTTGCCATTTTTTTGAGAATATTTAGTCATCCATACCTGGTTATTAAAAATAAATTCCTGAACAGCTCTTAATCCAGGGGATTTGCCAGTCCCTTCATAAAAGGCAAAGAGTTTTCCATCATCATCGTATACCCTATAGCCATCACTATTTACAAGAAAAATATATGTTTTAGTTATATCATATTTCATATCATAGACTCTCAAAAATTCTTTTGATTTGGAATCCCTCTCACCAATTCTTCCTTTAAAATTTCCGGATAGATCAAATTTTAAAACATATGAATAAATTACACCATCTTCCTCCAATAATTCTAAAATAAATATGTAATCATTAATCATATATACTTTATCAATACTGTTTAAGTGAAACTCAGTGGTTTTAAGAGGAATCGCCAATACGATGTCTGCTAAATATGAAATATTTATCTGATCGGTCTGTTCAACATCAATTTGAATCTTTGTTGGCAAAGTATTTAGTAAAGCAAAAAACAGGCAAATAATAAATATAGGCTTCATTAATTTACAATTAAAAGTAGTGCAACCATTACTTGATTAGGCTGCACTCTTTATTTATTTTTAACAATACCATTGAGGACAACCATTTCCATTACAACTGACACCACGCCCTCCACAATATGGTTCGTATTCGTGTAATGCAGTTTCAAGATCGCTCGCCCATACTGGATTACATGCGCCGTAAAAATCAGGACAAAATCCACATACACAATAAAAACAATCCTCATATCCTCCCCTTAATCTGAGAAGATCCTCATTTTTAATCAGTTTTTCAGAATTTATCTGCAATTTCACAAGTTTTTTCATGATAACCAATTTAATAGTTAAAGAATTCAGTTAAGTTTTCCTGGTTTATCATTTCACAGGTCGAAGACACTGAGCGTTTAAGACGCGTCAGCGTCGAAATCTTAGTCATGGACAATGATTATCTTCGCATGTGTACACCTCCTTTCTGTTAGGGAAAGGTCGGGGCAGGAAGTGGCTAAGGGCTATGAGCGGGGAGCGGAGGGCTGATCCGTAATTTTTGCCCTGTGCCCTGCGCCCTGTGCGCTGTTCAGCCCCCTGCCCTGTGCTCTTTGCTCCCTGCCATAAAACTCCTGCCCTTTTCTTATATATATACTAATTGATACATCCATTGATCCCGAAAACAACATCCTGTCAATCACATTGATTTTTAACAACCATACAGAACAAAACTTCCGGTAATAAATTTCGGGAATCAGAGTGACATGAATGCAATAAAAAACAGGTAAAAAAAGGTAAAAACAGGGAATTATCGGAAAAAACCGGCAAGAACCGGACACCGGTCGCAATTAAGCTTATTTCAGGCTCCATATTAGGTGTGAAGAATAAAAATATCTTGCAGTATTGAAGGTCTGGTTTTAATCTGACCT
>CAZWUB010000235.1:0-4360 GCA_964637415.1 uncultured Rikenellaceae bacterium | reverse complement strand
ACATACGTACTTTTTGAAAGCCGCGACCTTCAGTATATGAAGATCGTATCAGACACCCTGACAAAGTATTATCCCGATTCAAGGCATACAAAAGCACTGCTCAGCAATTTCTCCAGAGAAATGAACCAGTTCTATTCCCGTCAGCTTGAACAGCTCTCTTCGACACTTCCGGAAACGAAACTTGATCCTGACCTGAAAGATATCAACGGCAGGAGGGTAAAGCTCTCCTCCCTGAAGGGGAAACATGTTCTGCTTACCTTCTGGTCAGTGCAATCGAGGGAATCTGTTGCCGAAAATCTTCAGTTGAAGGAGTTCTACCGGAATTATAACAGGAAGGGTTTTGAGATTTATCAGATAAACCTTGATGCGGATGAAGAAGCATGGAAAGCTGCAGTCAGATTTGATGAACTGCCCTGGATAAGCACCAGAGAGGATGATCCGGCCAATCCTGTTAATGCACAGCTCTATAATGTAAAATCCCTGCCAACAAACTATCTTTATAATCCGGAAGGGAACATTATTGCAACAAATCTTCATGGAAGATCACTTCAGATCAAGCTTAACCAGTTATTTAACAATTAACCTCAGTAATTGAAAGGTTCAGGTAAAATATATTTTGCGTCGGATTTTCATCTCGGACTGAAAACGGGAACATCTCCGCTTGAAAGAGAGAGAAAAGTTGCCGGCTGGCTGAAACAAATATCTGCAGACGCTGATGAGATCTACCTTGTTGGTGATATTTTTGATTTCTGGTGGGAATATAAACTCGTAGTTCCCCGCGGTTTCACAAGGTTCCTCGGTACCATTTCGGAACTGACTGACAAAGGTATTCCAGTTCATTTCTTTACAGGCAATCACGATATGTGGGTTAAAGATTACCTGTCGGATGAATGTGGAATGATAATCCATACTTCTCCCCTTACGACATCATTCAACGGTAAGAGATTTCATATTGCCCATGGCGAAGGACTTGGATCGACAAGCCTGCCTTACAGGATCCTTCTGAAGATCTTCCGTAATAAACCTCTGAGAGTGCTTTATTCCTCCCTTCATCCTTCAATAGGAGTCGGCATAGGTCACCGCTGGTCACTAAGCTCCAGGCTGGGGAAAGGGATAAGGCTTGAATTCCTGGGAGAAGAAAATGAAGATCTTATTAAATATGCAGGGGAAGTAGCTGGAAAAGATAAGGTCGACTATTTTATTTTCGGACACCGCCATCTTGCAATGACTCACAAACTGAATGAAGAAACCGAAATATGTTTTCTCGGCGACTGGATCAATCACAGCAGCTTTGCCGAATGGGACGGAAAATCACTAACCCTTAAAACACTGGATCAGACAACCTGACTATCAACCCTGGTGGTGATAGTAAAATAAGAATAGATATCATTAACCTGGCGAAGCTGGTAATGCAGCTTGTTTCCTGATTTCCATGCCATATCAATCAATCCCATATTCCCGGTGCTTTCAACCTCATCAGTTTGTCCGGAAAGAGATTTTCTGAAATGCTCCCTGAGGTCCCCGTTATCAAGAGTGTTTATGACATCCATTTTCTCTTTAAGAAGGTCTATCTTGCTGTTGCGTATCAGATTTCCTGTTGATAGATAATACCTTCCATGTTTGTATCTGAGCATTGCAACAGGCATTCCGTATTTCTCTTCATCTTCGCGCCCGGGACTGTACTTGGCAACGTTTTCAATCATTTCGACAAGAATTGCAAAGACCCTCTTTCTCAGGGATTGTTCTATATCTTCCTCGGAAAGCTTCTTTTCGGTAAAGGCAATAACTTCCTTTCCCACATCGGGGCTCAGATGTCCCGACCAGATCAGGTAAATGCTGTTTTTTGCCATCATCCTTTCAAGCACCGATATTTTCCTGCTGTTGAATGGCTTCTCATTTTCCCTGTCATGTATTCCTATACCTTCGCTATTTACAGTTTTGCTCAGAATGAAATAAGAGCTTTTGCTATTCAGTGCCAGGAAATCATAATCGAGCTTATTGCCTGTTTTTTTTGCCATTTCAATAAGCCCCAGTCCGGCTCCACCCTTGCTGCTCAGAGCCGAATTACCAAGCATCTGCCTGTAAACTGTTCTTATCTCTTCAGACTTAAGGCTGTTTATCTCTTCAAGCCTTTTTTTCAGATCTTCAACCTGATCTGATGATATTACATTTCCTGTTGTCACAGTATAACCTTCGTTGGCTTTTGAATAAACAACAATCGACATATCAGTCAGTTCCTGGTGATCGCTGTGCTTTGAGACATTCTGAAGACTCTCAACAACGAACATAAAGAGCCGCTTTCTTCCCACCAGTCCATATTCAGCATTTTCCATCTCCTTTTCAATAAGCATCAGAAGAGGTATTGAATTACTGTTGGTAACAAGGCCTCTGTAAACGAACAGGAGGTGTTCCCTTTGCATTTTATTACGCATGCGGCTGATAAGATCCATAATATTTATGGGAATAGTTACGGCGTAAAAATATATAAAACCGCCGGATAAACCAACCGATAATTATTAACAGGATTTCCTAATTATCAGGAAACCTGAAAGTAAATAAGCGTTAATACCTATGGGATCAACAATTTTTATTCCTACCTTCGTCGCCAGAATTCAGCAGAAAATAATGTTTTACAGGTTTCTTCTTTTTATTGTACCCCCTTTTACTTTCAGGGTCTATTTCAGACGTATTTTTTATTCAAATCTGAAGAAAGTACCTCTGGATAAGCCTCTTCTCTTTGTAGGCAATCATCAGAATTCATTTATGGACGGAGTACTTGTCGGCTCCTATCTTCCGCAACCAATAAATTTTACGATGCGGGCCGATATGTTCAGAACAGCTATTGCTCGCTTTTTTCTGAGGGAATTATATGTAACGCCGGTTTACAGGCTAGAAGAGGGTTTTGAAAATGTTCATAAGAATGTCGAGGCATTCACAGCCATCTATGATGTTCTTAAAAACAACGGGAATTTTATAATGTTCTCGGAAGGTATCTGTATCCAGGAAAAACGTCTGCACAAGCTCAGAAAAGGTACAGCACGGCTGGCTTTTGGAGCCGAGGAGAAATACGGACTGGATGTACGTATTGTACCCGTTGGTATAAACTATACCTATCCGTCTCAGTTCAGGAAAGAGGTAATGATCAACTTCCATGATGCTTTCAGCATAAAGGAATTTACTGAACTTTACAAAGCTCATCCGGCAAAAGCGCTTCTGCGGTTTAATGACAAATGTACCGAAGGCTTGCTTGATGAAGTCATCATTGTTGAAGATCCGAAGAATGACTGGCTTGCAGAGGAACTCCTGAAAATGGAAAGGAACAATATTATTCATCCTTTTTTCCGCTGGAGATTTGATACTGATGAAAGAAGACAGGCAGAAAAACGTGTTGCAGACAAGATCAATATTATAACAAAGAGATCTGAGGAGGAAAGAAGTTCCCTTGAACAGAAAGTTAAAGAATATACAGATAAGCTTAGCGCATCGGGGATAAAAGATGAAAATATTGCAGGAAAACATGACCTGGGATGGCTGAGGTACCTGGCAGTTATTCTTGGCTGGCCGCTGTTCATTGCCGGTTATCTTGCAAATCTGATACCTTATATTGTTCCGGCAGCGCTTACAAAGAAATTTATAAAGGACAGCAGATTCACAACAGGTTTTTATGTAGCAACAGGAACAGTTTTATACCTCTTATATTTCCTGATTATCCTTATCCTTTTTCTTGTTTTTGCCGGCTGGAAAGGTCTGCTGATTGCTCTGGCAGTGCCTGTCACCGGTTATCTTGTACTTTATTATCAGGAGGTTTTCAGGGAAAGGTTAAATAGCGCCCGGTTCAGAATTAAATCATTAAAAGATAAATCCTTAATAGCCGACCTGAAAAACTGCCGGAAGGAAATTCAGGTCATACTCGATAATATAAAGGTTGGATAGAGTCCTATTTTTAATTACAAAGATTCTTTTTAACCACTAAGAGCACTAAGTTCACACTAAGAGCACTAAGGAAAAACAATAAGAGCACTAAGGGTTATAGGATTACACGTTTGATACCGTCTTTCAGGTGATAAACATTGAAATTTATCAGAAGCCCAAGCCTGCAACCTGAGAGTTTAAGATAAGTAATCATCTGAGCCATATGCACATCATTTAAAGATTCTACTGATTTTATTTCGACAATTATTGAATCTTCAATCATCAAATCTACTCTGTATCCGGTATCCAGTTTCACTTCTTCATAAACCAGAGGCAGAGGTTTCTGCTTACCAACTTTATAGCCTGATTTTACAAGCTCATAGTACAAACACTCTTCATAAGCACTTTCAAGTAATCCCGGACCCAAAAGTGTATGAATCCTGAAACA
>CAZWUB010000234.1:0-4370 GCA_964637415.1 uncultured Rikenellaceae bacterium | reverse complement strand
AATGGCGAACGGCTAATCCTAAGGCTTGTTTTTCGTTACCCAGTCCATAAAGTAAACCAGCGGTTACATTGTTGTCAGAAACATCGGACAATCCGGTAAAGATATCATTGGAACCATTTCCACGGTTATCTTCTCCTGTGTATACAAAATATATTGTTGCCTTCGTATCGGCAGAGGCAATAACCCTGATCCATTCACCGGATACCCCGGGGTTAAAACTCATAAAAATATCTTTACCTGGTTCTATAGTAAGGTTATCAATACTTACCCAGGATCCACTACCCTCTTTATCTACTTCGAAAGAAAAGTCAGTTGCTACTTTCCCCTGGTTCTGAATCCACACACCGCGTTTCTGCCATCCGGCAAAGAGATATGGTTCAGAATGTTCACCAGCTTTTACTTCTTCATTAAGCCATACTGCTCCAAATGCTGTAGTGGGCCCAAGCACATCTGGTTGATTGAGAGGTGTAAACCACAGATTAGAATTAGACTGACCCGGATCTGGTACGTTTTCCGGAATACGTTTGCTGACATCATACTGGTTCTGTGCTGCATCGTTGCATCCGAACACTAATTGATCGTCATATCGGGTGTAATCTGAAATAACTTTCAGATATGCGGATCGTGGACGAATTCCAGAGCTTTTGGCTGACGTAAATGATTGAGGAAATTGCCAGAACATGCCATGCATTGTCATCAGATAGTCTGGATGTTCAATAGTGCCAATATTCCTGATACGTGGCCATTCGGAGTAATGTCCATGACTTGCGTCGTATGTATGACTTGCTTTTGGTAAACGATAGAAAGACCATTCCCTTGCATCACGCACTCCGACCAATACAGATTTATTATCCCAGCCGGTAGCCCAGATTGGATCAGATTCCGCATTTTTATTACCCCGGATACAACCCGGGCCCGTGACTTCAACAAACTGAGCTCGACGAATTGTTTTCCAGTCTTTTCCATCCCATTCAGACAACGCTCCGGATTCTATATCTAATTGCCCGCCAGCCCCTGGCTCTCCGTTATTTGAATATACCAGAACCCCCTGGCCAGAATATAAACCTTTCCCGTGTGCTCCTGACAAATCCGCAACAGGTATATCTCCCTTTTGATCTTTCTTACGTCTAGCTGTTACATTTCCATCTTCGTATATTTGTTTAACTTCCATTGTATTTACATCCACCTCATAAAAGCCCTCCTCCATAGTAGCATAATATATTTTACTTTCAGGTTCAAAAAGATGCCTCGCATTACCGGTATGACGACCGGGCATTTCGTCATACGGGATAACACGGACATTTCGATTGGCATCAATGGCATACGGCCCAATGAAGAGCTGATCGCTTTCTTTATGAATCATACGGTTAGCAGGAGTACCTCCAATACTTTCAGGTCGTAAAATTCTCTGTAAACCAGGTTTTATTTCATATAACTTGTCATCTGAACCGAAAGGGAAGTGAGGTGCATAAGTTATAACCCACATTCTGTCGGCCCAGAAAACGACAGCACCCACTCCACATTCTCTCCCTTGATTGTAAAAGGCAAGATGTGGGTAAATTCCACTGATGGATCTCTGATCATCGTTTACTTTTCCTTCGGGACTGCATCCAGTAAGAAACAAACTAAAAACCACAAGGAAAACTGATATTATTCTTTTCATCATCTTATAAATTGCTATAGATTTTTTAACCCGGACAATAAAACTCAAGTCTTGCAAATTCAGACTAATAAAATATTAAAAAATAATTACAGATTAAATTACTCCACCAAACTCTTAATAACCCTGGTTTTGTTGCAAGTTATTATTAATTAATATTTCCTTGGTTGGAATAGGCCATAAATACTGTGTAGGAGCATTAAATGTCCGGATTGCAAGGCGTTTAATAAGGCCTGCTTCATACATTGGTAACAGGTCAGGAGTGCCATTTTCATCAATTTCAGGAACCATTGGGAAAAACCACAAGCCAGGTTGCACAACTTTGGTTCGCAGTTCAGCAACATCCAGCATTCCATAAATAGCATTATTCAAAACTTCTTCTGCAATTCTCCATCTGATGATATCCCAATAACGAAGACCTTCATGTGCAAATTCCATTCGCCTTTCTATCCTTAAAACGGATCTCAGTTCTGATTGTGATCCTAATGTTACCGCCGGATATGCAGAAGTATTATCAAAGCTTGTTTTATAAGCACGGGCACGAACCATATTAATCGCATCAACTACAGACTGATCAATTTCTCCCAGTTCAATTTTTGCCTCGGCATACATTAACAATACATCTGCATAGCGCATGAACATCTTATCGTTATCTGCCCTAAAGTCCGGCAACCAGCTCTCATCGGCAGATTTTTTCCAAACCAGACCGTTAAATGAAGCATACTGTTGATTCCCACGTGTATCATTATTCTTTTGGTACTTGCCCGTTTTAAGATTGAGTACTTGTAAGGAATCAGGATGTGGTTGATATATAAAACCTAACCAGGGTGTTCCAAATTCTACAATAGTTGCCGTACAACGTGGATCCCGGTTTTTAAATGGTTCATGTGGATTATAAAGTGGTGATTGGTCGATTGGAAGGCCATCTGAGCAAAGGAATGAACATAAAAGGTCCCAGGATGGTGCAATTGACCCTCCATAACCACCAACATTTCTTGGCAGATAGTAATTGACCATTGGCCACAGAACATTAAATTCTTTTGAACGAGGCAGCCCAAATACTAATTCTTTTGGATTCTTTGTACTTGCAAGAAACAGTTCTTCAAAATCACCATATAGTTCATATACCCCCAGGTCGATGCAAGCTCCTGCCGCATCGCGGGCAATAAGCCAATCACCCATTGCAAGGGCTATTCGTGCCTTCATGGCTAATGCAGCACCCTTTGTTGCCAGCTGGTTCTCAGAACTACCATAAGTAAGAGGTAGTTTTGAAGCAGCAAGATCATAATCTTCATAAACAGCCTCTAAAACCTGTTCCTTGCTGGTCCTTGACAGTGTAAAAGCTTCATCAATATCGATAATATCTGTATAATAGACTACATCGCCAAACAGGAAAATTAATTTTGCATATTGTGCTGCCCGCACAAAGAGAGCATTCCCGGCAATTTTATCGATAGTTTCCTGAGGTAAAATTCCTTCCACTTTTTTCAGATTCAGTAAAATGGTATTTGCCCGGGCAATTGCTTTATAACTATTAGTCCAAAAATCGACAACAGTGCCCCACTCACCATTGATTGTTGCTGAAGTGATAGGAGTTAATGCCTGTCGCCGGGTATAGTCATCGGTCCATTCGCCGTCATCAATTGGCCAGAAGTCATGCCTGAAAAGATCATATACAGCCATACTGATTTCGGTTTCATTTGAGTACCAATTCTCACTTGAGCCTTCTGAAAGAGGATTCAGGTCCAAATCGGTACAGGAAAGTACCGATAAGAAAGTTATTATTAATAATACAATTTTAAATTTCATGATGTAAAATATTAGAATTTGACAGCCACACCAAAAACAAATGAAGAGGTTATCGGGTAACCACTAACGGCAACTTCCGGATCCCATCCCTTTGGATATTTGTCAAGAGTTAATATGTCGGATAATGTAACATGGAATCTTATATTATTCATCCCAATATTCTTAGTAAAATTTTGAGGAAGGGTATATCCAAGAGAAATATTCTTAATTCTTAAATATGCTCCATTAATCAACCAATAATCCGACATGGCATAATTATTTCCAAGACTGGTATGTGACATTCTCGGGTAAGTAACATTCAAATTTTTTTCAGATGAATTATAAACACTCCAGTAATTCCCATCCAGTATTCCGGGAATATGTCCCCAGTTTTCCATTAATGGCTCTACCATAAGACCCTGTAAACGATTGTTTTGCTTCCCAATACCCTGGATAACCAAAGACATATCAAAACCCATGTAATCCATTTGTAAATTACCTCCATATATATAGCGTGGCAATGATCCACCAAGCAAAACCCGATCATATTCAGGGGTTATTTTACCATCAGGTTCACCATCAGGCCCGCTAAGATCTACATATTTTATATCTCCTGGCCTTATATTAGTACTGGTAGTAGCAGAATTAGCAACTTCCTCATCAGTCTGGTACAAACCATCTGAGACATAACCATACCATTCATTAAATTCGCTACCCTCCCGTTTTATCTGGTCACCCAGAAACTCAGTCCCTCCAAGATAGCCCATAGTGGACTTAAAATCAGAAATATTGAATGATACAGAATAATTTAATTTACCTGCCTGGTTGTTATAATTTGCTTCAAATTCCCAGCCTTTTGTTTTCATTTTACCTGTATTTTGATCAGGATTAGAAAAACCCATATAATCAGGGATTTCAAGAG
>CAZWUB010000233.1:0-4421 GCA_964637415.1 uncultured Rikenellaceae bacterium | reverse complement strand
TCAACCTGACCGCAGGAGAGGAAAATATTTGTAAATAACAGTAAGAATAGAAAATATTGCTTCATGCTTTGAAAGAATTGCCTGTTAACTTTTTATAATTCATATCCTTTGTGAATCCTTTGTGCGCCTTTGTGGTTAAAGATTTTTTACCACAGTAAAAGTATAAATATTATCTTTGATAATGCCGGATAATTAAGTAGCTTTCTCAAAAGTCCTCATCTACCCCCCAACCCCCCAAGGGGGGCTTTGTAATTATCAGCAGTTCAATAAGTCCCCCGTGGGGGATTTAGGGGTTAAACGAGGCAAGGGGGCTTTTGAGACAGCTTTTTACGCCAGTGGAGAATAATTTAATATAAATAAAAAGCCGGGAGGGATTAAATATGAAATTTGACCATGCAGCATTTCAGGTTTCAGACATAAACAGATCAATTGATTTTTATGTTAACAAACTGGGATTTGAATTACTATCCAATGAAGTCAATATGGAAGAACAGGAAGCATTTGCTTTTGTTGTAAATGGTGATGCCAGGATTGAACTGCTTCAGGATCTGGCCGGACCCTATGAGAAACCTGAAATAAAGAGACCATATTGTCCGCATTTCTGCCTCGAGACCGATAATATGAACCGGACAGTTTTAATGCTCAGGGAAAAAGGAATAAATATTATCCGGGGCCCACTTGAAATAAAGGGAGAGGAGACATGGATCTATTTCTCCGATCCGGATAATAATGTTCTCGAATTTATACAGTGGTTTCATAAAAAGTAACCATCTCTCTTTTACTTGACTTGAATTATTCTTCTTCCTAACTTTGGTTGAAGAACCTAATTTCAAGCTAAATATTAATCCAATGAAAAGGCTTTTTGCACTTTTTATCACTTCGGTGATTTCAATTCTGGCATTTACCCAGTCGCCACAGAAAATCAATTACCAGGCAGTTATCAGAAATGCAGGGAACACACTCATCACTGAAAAAACTGTAGGAATGAAAATCAGCATTTTGAAAAGCTCTGCCACCGGCACTGCCTTTTATGTGGAAACACAAACCCCGAAAACAAATTCAAACGGATTGGTTAGTATTGACATCGGAGGAGGGTCAGTCGTTTCAGGGGTATTTTCAGCTATCGACTGGTCCGCAGGTCCTTACTTTCTTAAAACCGAGACCGATCCTGCCGGCGGAACAAGTTATACAATTACAGGGACCAGTCAGCTTTTAAGCGTTCCCTATGCCCTCTATGCAGGGAAAGCTGAGGGTGCGGCCGATATGGATGATATGAATCGGCTAAGACAAAGGATGATTGATCTGGAGGAAATATTCTACAGGCAGCTTCCTGCTCCGGCAGAAGGGTTAAAAGCCTTTTATCCTTTCAAGGGGAATGCAAACGATTTCAGCGGAAACGGGTGGGATGGTACAGTTAACGGGGCCACACTCGTAACCGACAGGTTCGGGAAAACGGACAATGCATATCATTTTAGCGGCACATCAAATATATCAACTCAATTTCCTGGAGTTACAGGCAGTGGCGACCGCTCAATATCATTCTGGTCAAAAATCCCTGCAGGAGAAACCGGCGGGAGTTGCTGTTTCTACGGGTCAACAGGAAACGGGGCATTCTTTAATCCGGGTGTCTTTGCACAGACAACTCCACATGTTCATCTCGATATAGGTAATGCATATCTTGATTGTCCGGCACCAAATGCAGCCGATGGGAACTGGCATCACTTTGTATTTATTTTTTCCACACAGTCAGGGACATCCCTCAATGGTGTCAGGGTGTTCTATGACGGGGAATTGCTTTCAGGATACACAGGGAATAATTTTACTACTTATCCGATAAATACCGGGACTACAACCAAATTTACAATCGGCGGCAAAACCGGAGCAACCTGCCAGATGTCAATTGATGACATCAGATTTTACAATCGTGTTCTGGAAGATACTGAGATACTGCAGTTATTTTACGAAACTGAATATGCCGGGCAGGCGTTTGTTAACGATGCTGACGGGAACACATATAATGTAATTAAAATCGGAGATCAGGTATGGATGGCAGAAAACCTTAAAACAACAAGATACAATGATGGTACGGCAATACCTTATGTAACAGATGCTGCTGCATGGATTAATCTGACAACACCTGCATATTGCTGGAGTAACAATGATATCGGGAATAAGCTTGTTTACGGGGCTCTATATACCTGGTATACAGTCAAGACAGGCAAGCTGTGTCCTTCCGGATGGCATGTACCTACAGATGCAGAATGGACAATACTTGAGAATCATCTTGGTGGATATGCAGTTGCAGGGGGTAAGCTTAAGGAAACCGGAACTGAGCATTGGATTACACCCAATACCGATGCAACCAATGAGTCAGGTTTTACTGCACGTCCCGGAGGCTGGCGTGATGGCACAAATGGAGGATTTTTACCACTTGGGACAGTAGCTATGTGGTGGACATCTCAGGAAACCACTCCTGACAGGCCTTACTGGCGTGAATTATACTACTCCTCAGGAACTATATATCCCAAAGCTGGTGGTCTTCCAAGTTTCGGAATGGCAATCCGGTGTGTGAAAGATTTCTAAGAAGAATTTTTCGGGATATCACTTGTAATTTCAATAGCTTTTACTAATCTTATAATTTTATTGAGAACCGGATCTACGTATTTAAAAACGTATTATAATACGTATTATAATACGTAGGTAGGTTAATATTGATTAATATAAATCACATTATTATGTCAAAACATATTGGAATAGTTGCATGTAGTTATGAGGGAGCGGCACTATGTTACAGAACAATCTGTTACGAAGGATCTTTATACCTGGGAGAGCATGCTCACCCCGAGGTGAGCCTTCATAATTACCCGCTGAGTGAATATATGAAATTCATCAATCGGGGTGACTGGGAAGGTGTAGCTGAACTTATGCTTTCTTCGGCTGACAAGCTTCATAAAGCCGGAGCGGAATTCTGTATCAGTCCCGATAATACAATTCACCAGTCATTTATGTCCGTTATTAAGCGATCACCCCTTCCATGGCTTCATATAGCAGGAGAAGTGGCAAAAGTTGCAGAGAAAAGCAATTACAGGAAACTTGGAGTACTTGGAACAAAATTCCTGATGGAAGGACCGGTTTATACTGAGATTTTTTACAAAAGAAAGATCGGATATTCTGTTCCTGAAGAAAAAGACAGGATCAGGATTAATAACATCATTTTTGGCGAGCTGGTTTATGGGAAAGTTCTCGAAGATTCTAAAAGTTATTTTCTCAATGTTATCACCGGCCTGAAATCACAGGGATGTGATGCAGTTGTTCTTGGGTGTACCGAGATCCCCCTGATAGTTCTGCCGGATGAGTCTCCGTTACCGGTTCTGGATTCCACAAGGATACTGGCAAGGGCAGCACTGACTTTTTCATTGGGAAGTGACACGGATGTCTTTAAAATCAGAAAAGACTTTATTGCTTAACTTGCGAACTTTGTAAATTGAAGAAAATATATTAAAAGATGCAGAAGAAAAATCTTAGCAGGAAGGAATTTCTGGTAACTGCTGCAGGAGGACTGACAGGAATTAAGCTGATGCCGCTGATTCATAATGATCAGCAAGCTGAATTATTTAAGAAAAGGAAAATTGGAAGAACAGGGATCATTGTCAGTCCGCTTGGTTTCGGTGCGTCCAGAACAAATGAAGAATCATTAATAAAATATGCCATAAGCAAGGGGATCAATTTCCTCGATACCGGTCGCTCATACAATAACGGTAAAAATGAAGAGCTTGTTGGTAAAGCGATTTCCGGGATCAGGAAAGATGTGGTTATACAGTCAAAGATCCGGCTGGATGCGAATGAGGTTACTTCCGGGGGAAAAGGTAAAAAGGGAGCTGAGGAGATTAAAGGCATCCTGAGTTCAAAAATTGAAGCCAGCCTTAAAGCTCTCGGTACTGACTATATTGATATCCTGCTTTATCATGATGCATCGGTGGAAAACCTTCTGTTTCATGATGCAGTGATGAAATTCTTTGAAGAAATGAAAAGCTCCGGGGTGATTAAAGCGCATGGATTCTCAACACATAATGATCTCCTGAACCTGCCCGAAAGAAATAACAAGGAGGTTTTCTATGATATCATTATGGTCCCGTTCAACTTCAAGGGATCATTCGTTCATTCTGCTACCGGCCAGTATTCGGAGTGGGATCAGAACAGGCTGGTTTCAGCTCTTACCGAAGCAGGAAATAAAGGGATAGGTGTCATTGCAATGAAAACCTGCTCGGGTGGCAAATACTCTCCCTCATCTGATGCTGAGCCATGTTTCAGGGAAGCTGTAAGGTGGGTAGTCAGTCACCCGTCCGTCAGTGCAGCTGCTATCGCAATGGCGAGTTTCGAACAGGTGGATGAATATTTGTAACTTATGCAAACTTCTCTCT
>CAZWUB010000232.1:0-4431 GCA_964637415.1 uncultured Rikenellaceae bacterium | reverse complement strand
CTGGAAAAACTCATCAAAGATGGTTCAGAGCATCCCGACTGACAAGTCGGGAGGGTCGGGGGTTCGAATCCCTCATCGCCCACAATATCCAATCCTGATTGGATTTTCTCGCTGATGTATTTCGTTTACATTTTATATTCCCACAAACTTGATAAATATTATATCGGCTTCTCAGCTGATATACAAGACCGGCTTGCAAAACACAACAGAAAATCAAAAGGATTTTCTAATCTAGGCAGACCTTGGATTCTTGTTTATTCTGAAGCTTTCGACTCAAAAAAGGAAGCGATGAATAGAGAAAGTCAACTGAAGAGCTGGAAGAACAGGGATCGACTGGAAAAACTCATCAAAGATGGTTCAGAGCATCCCGACTGACAAGTCGGGAGGGGTCATTATTTTTGTTGATATACCTTCACGTAATCTATAATCATCGAAACAGGCAGATGGTCAGGATTTACCTCACCAACCCAGGAGCCTCCCAGCTGCTGGCTGAATACAAAATAAAATGCTTTATTAAAAGGCCATTGTAACTTATCGTCATCCAGACCTTCAACCCTTGGATATCTGAAAACTTCTTTTCCGTTGAGAGTCCATATCAATACGTCGGGATACCATTCCAGTCCATAGATGTTCCATTGGGTAACATCTGTCTTTGTTTGTGAGTTTCCACTTCGGGGATTCGATTTGATCTTATGCACATCAACATAACGGCTATGAACATTGTAATGAATGTTCTCGTCAAAATTCAGGTGTTCCATAATATCAAGTTCACCGCTGTGCGGCCAGGGTCCGTAGAAAGATTCCTCCGGCAGGATCCATAATGCAGGCCAGGCTCCCTGAGCACACTCTTTCTTCATGCGGATTTCTGCTTTACCGTATAAATAGAAAAATTTCCCTTTGGAGTCAACTCCACCAGTCAGATATGGTCTGGGGTCATTCTCTATCCCGGGATTTTTAATTGCCGTCAGATACAAGCAGCCTTTTTTTAAAGAATAAACTCCCGGATCATTTATCATGTGTTTGTTCCAGGCAGAAGCTCTCTGATCTGGCCGTGTGTTGATAAGATTCCATTTTGTAGTATCGAGCTTTTTCCCCTTAAAATCATCCTGCCAGATGAGTTTCCATTTGGTCTGGCCGTAAACAGGCATGACCCTGCCTGATAACGAAAGGATCAACAGAAGAAGTGCGAAGGATAATTTCTTCATAGTTCAGAATTTTTCATTTGTTAAGATCTATAAAATCAGATTACTTTAAATATGAGTTACCTTCATCTTCAATTTTAGCTCTCTCTGGTTCTTGGTGCGATAAATTATAATGCCCCGTCAATTCCCGATTTCTTTTGCTGAACCTGATCGACGGATTTATACTTCACATTTTCAATTTTCAGGACCACCGGATTTGGCCATTTATTATTTGTATACAAACGATGACCATTGACTGCGCTTATAACCAACCCGATCGGAGTAGAACTGAAATAAATCTTTGAATCATACCCCGGCCTGTATTCAACAAGTTCACTTGAATAGCCCAGAATACTGATCTTAGTCTTATCATTTCCCGATAATGTCGTGAAAACAAATTCTTTCCTCTCCGCGTATTTCCAATCATCACCTGACGGTATAAATGCATAAACAGTATTTCCATTCTTTGATTTCGTGAACCAGATATTACGTTCCTTGATTATTTCCCACGGACGTATATTATGAATACCCTCCTGATTAACAAGATTCCATAAAGCGATTTCACGAAGAAGCGCTTCCTGCTCTATCTGGATCTCACCATTGGGCTTTGGTCCGATATTGAGCAGAAGATTCCCTCCTTTGGCCCTGGTCTCAATTAACATATTTATAATCTCCGTTCCGGATTTGTGCGGATCATTTGTCGGCTTGTACTGCCAGTCGGTTCCCATTGTGAAACATGCTTCCCATGGACCCGGAATAGGCTTGTCCGGCAATTTCTGCTCGGGGGTTTGCATCTGACCTCTTGTTACGACAAGGTCCGGTTGCAATTCCCAGGCATATTGCTTTAGTCCTTCTTCAGGCCCGTCAAAGAAAAAGATATCAATCTTTCCGTAGTTTGTCAGCAGTTCCCTTATCTGCGCTTTATCATAAGCCATCATCCCCGGGTTATTAGCTGGATAATGCTGAGGATCCTGCAGTCGCCCTACCGGTATTTTATTTCTGTGGAAATAATAAAAATCCTCAGGAGAAAAGTAAATTCCTGTTGCTATACCCTGCCTGCGGAATGCATCAAGAACTTCCTTAAGGATATCCCTTCCGAAAGGAGTGTTCATTACATTAAAAGTTGTTGTTTTTGTATCCCACATGCAGAATCCCGAATGATGTTTTGAAGTAAAAACAACATATTTCATTCCGGCAAGCTTTGCAAGAACCGCCCACTCATCAGGATCAAATTTTTTGGGGTTGAAAGTTTTCGGGAGATCGTTTTCAAACCTGGCAAGATAATCCTCTGAGGCACCTGCCATAGAGTGGCTTATCACCGCTCCCACCTGGGAATCCATGCTCCAGTGAATGAACATTCCAAATCCCATATCCATGAACCATTGCTCACGGTCGGGATTGTTGGCACTTTGCTGTCCGGCGACAAAACTGCTTACCGGGATAACAAAAAGAAGAAACCATGATAATTTTAGCTTCATATCAGATTTAATAATTCGTTTGACAGTAAATATAATGTTTATCAGGAAAATCTCTGAAATATCCCGGAAATTGCTTTTGCAGGAATTCTGCCTTCTTCACTTTTTGATTTCAATTGTAATATTTGGCGAAAGAAATAAGCAATGTGGTCCTGATATTTTAATTAGCAGATTGACTAAATATTTCAGACAATTTAAAAATTTATTGTCCGAATAACAGTAAAATGAGTTTGTAATATCACCTTCCATACCGCAGGCCTTTATAATATTCTTCAGTTTCTTCAGATCGATCAGCCTTTCTGCCCAGCTTCCTGTATAAGGATCACAGGTATTTGTGGGATGATCGGGACGAAGGTCAAGCCGGTTCATCTGAAAGACAAAATCTTCCGCATCACCACAAATAAAATGATCGACCGGTATCCCTGTTACTTTTGAGATTACCTTTGCATCAATCAGCGACTTTTCGTAAATATCATTGCAGATAACTGTTTTAAAACCAATCAGTCTGGCTGCAAGGGACAGGATTCCGCAACCGCCCCCATAATCAACAAAAACGCTTTCATCAACAGGTTTTTTGATACTTCGTAAGCATTTCTCCAAAACCTGGGAATAGAAAGAAATAAAGTAAGATGAATCGTTTGTATATTTCTTCAGATATTGTATGGAATGATCTGAAATTTCCAGTCCCTTCAGATCCGGATGGCTGAGTTTTGAAAATAAGTCCCTTAATACATTATTGATTTTATCTGTCATTTCCTATCCGGTTTGAGGTACAGTAAAAGGAACAAAATCTGAAATTTTTATTTACCATTCATAATAATTCTTAATCACATATTTTTTATTTCATTTTAAAAGTAAATATAGTGTTTTAAGAGTGCCCCATATAAAGAATTGCAGCATTAATCCCATCACCACTCTGTTGTATTCTTAATTACAGTATAAAGGAGCCTGACTGATTTCCTGTTTTTAGCTATCTTCGCCTCCTGTTAAGTTAAAAGATGAAACCCACATGTATTGCAAACACAAACACATATAAATATAATTTTCCAAACAGGTGGGTTCCCTGTCTGCCGACAGGCAGGCATCATACCTTTAAAATCAAAATTATATTATGATGAAAAAAGCAAAGATTGTCATACTTGGAGGTGGAAATATCGGCACTTCGCTGGCTAAAGGACTAGTCAGATCAGGGCAATATAAAATTGAAGAAATATTAATCGGCGAAAAGCGGGAATCGAGAATCTCATTTCTTAAAGGCATTGGTTTCAATGTTACTGATAACAATACAGAAGCCATTTCTGATACAGATATAATTATTATTGCTGTTAAACCACAGCAATTTGAGACACTCCGGGAAGAGATTAAAGGGGGAATCAGACCACATCATCTGCTCATTTCAACAATAACAGGCATATCGCATATGGATATCGAGAATGCATTCGGACCGGTGCCAAATATCCGCATTATGCCAAATACTGCTGTTGAGATATGTGAATCGATGACCTGTATGTCGTTCAGGAATATGAAGCCTGACCAGGAAAGCAGGGCCACATCGATGTTTGAAAAAATGGGAAGAACTATCTCAATACCGGAAGAGCTGATGGATGCTGCCACTGTTGCCGGATCCTGCGGGATTGCCTTTGCCCTCAGATTTATGCGTGCAATGTCCCAGGGAGGTATTGAAATAGGTTTTAATTCTGAAATGTCACAGCTCATTGTCGCCCAGACAGTTCAGGGAGCAGCGAAGCTTATACTTGAAACCTCGGGCCATCCGG
>CAZWUB010000231.1:0-4445 GCA_964637415.1 uncultured Rikenellaceae bacterium | reverse complement strand
CCGGCCGGGTAGGTCAGCCAGTCATGTGCATGTATCAGATCAAAATCATTTTCCTCGGCAATAACTGAAGCAACAACAGAGTATTTATAAATTTCTTCAAGGAGGTTTGAGTCATACCTGCCCGAAAAATCAACCATTCCCTTATTGTTTGTCTGGACAATTACTCTTTGTTCGTCATCTTCTGTGCTGACTACTTTCCAGAAATCGTCGGGATCAGTATACGGAACGATTTTTGAAGAGACTTCGATCTTTTCAATTGGTTTTCTTGATCCCTGATATAAGATCTTTTTGTATGCGACCGGTACTTTGTTTGCACCGATAAGCCGCACCATTGACTGATCTTCATCTCCCCATGCCCTTGGTATTACAAAGATGACCTCCATATCGTCCATAGCGGCCATTCCTTTAGTAAGACCATAGCTTGCGGTACCCAAACCACCGGAAATGTGCGGTGGAAATTCCCACCCAAACATTAACACACGCATATCCTACCTATTTTTTATTCGAATAATAATCAAGCAGGTCAATTATTCTGAGGACTTCCCCCACGCTCCAGGCCTGGGATATTGCTCCGCGCGGTGCATGAGGAGGATCACCATCATGTATCTCAGACAGGGTTGTTATACCTGCCTCGCTCATCACTTCTTCAAGTCCGAAGATGAGTTTCTTTATCTTATTGATCCCCTGCTTACCATAAACTTTCAGCCATCCTTCACAGAACGGTCCAAACAGCCAGGGCCATACGGTTCCCTGGTGATATGCTCTGTCCCTCTCTTCCTGGGTCCCGAAACAAATACCCTTATAGAACTTATTTCCGGGGGAAAGAGTTCTCAGCCCTCTCGGTGTTACAAGTTCTTTATCCGCAATATCCAGGATGCTCTTCATCTGATCCTTCGTAAGCATGCTGTAAGGAAGAGAAACGGCTATAAGCATGTTTGGTCTGACAAACATATTCCTTCCTTCCTGGTCATTAACATAGTCGGCAAGATAACCGGCTTTTTCATCCCAGAAGAGATCAAGAAAGGATTTTTTAATCAATTCCGGAAGATATGCGAATTCTTTTATGAATTGTTTATCTCCGACAACTTTTGCCATCTCAAGGGCAAAGCATACTGCATTATACCACAGTGCATTTATTTCCACAGCATAACCGTTCCGGGGTGTTACAGGAACACCGTTGACTACAGCATCCATCCATGTCAGAGCCTTGCCCGGTGCATCAGCATAAATAAGCCCGTCATCCCTCATATGGATATTATATGCTGTGCCGTTCTTATAGGCACGAAGTACCGATTTTGCTGCCTCGCCATAATTATCGCAGCAGTCTTTGCCTCCCGTCAGAACATATTGCTGGAGAGCCCAGAAGAACCACAGGGGAGCATCAATCGAATTGAAGGCATAATGCCCTCCTGTTCCCAGGTTTGGAAATAAACCGTCTTTCATCCTTCTGACCTGAGTATCAAGGACAGCATCATAAAGTTTTATCTTATGCCGTGCAAGTGCGAGTCCCGGCAGAGAAATAAATGTATCCCTTCCCCAGGCACCAAACCACGGATAACCTGCAATAATAAGGGTATCCTCCCCTCTTTTCTCAATAAACTGCTGAGCAGCATTCCTAAGGCAGCCGAGATAATTATCACGGGGAATTTTCCCTGCAACAGTTTCAGAAAACTTCTGTTCAAAACCTGTAGGATTTTCCTCCTTTGTCGAAGCAGAAAATATAATACTGTTGCCCTTAACCACATCCAGCTCAAAAAATCCGGGAGTAAAAAGATCTTCCGAATAATCATACCCTCTCTTCTGCTCTTCAATATATTCGACACCCAGATACCAGTCAGGTACATGAACAAAATCGGCCTTCCTGGAGAACTGCATATTCAGGTAAGGGAATCCTTCATATAATTTCGACCTGATCCCATTCTTTATTTTGTCAATTTTTGTGTTGGCAGCCAGGTTTGCATGTGTAAGCTCGTGGATACTTCTGAAGGCAAGAAACGGGCGGATCTGAAGCTTCATCGGCTCTGTGGCATCAAGTATTGTATACCTGATAAGCAACTGTTCCTCATTATGTACAAACAGCCTTTCCATCTTCAGCAAAACATTTCCGACCCTGTATATTCTGACCGGAATGATCTCAGTTTCCAATTCCTCTATGTACTTATGCCCTTTCGGATTGAAATAATCGCCTTTATACTTTCTTATACCAACATTGAAACTTTTGTCATTATTAACTACAGTCACATCGAGGCCGGAAAGCAAAAGATACCTGCCTCCGCCAAGCTCATCAACCGGACAGATAAGTAATCCGTGATACTTTCGTGTATTACATTCGACTATTGTTGTCGATGTATATGCACCTGCCCTGTTGGTCCTGATTATCTCCCGTGTCAGCGAGTATTCAAGATTTACGATCTGACTTTTTTCAAACTTGATATAACTCATATAGTCCTGTTTTGTTTGATCTGAAAAAGTTCTTTAATTTAAAAAAAATAATTAACATTTCAACCTCCTAACAGACAATGCAGAGAAATTATCCCCATTATCATCAGCCACCAGCATGAAAAAAAGAATAACTTTGCATTTCAAAAATTTAAAAAGCTATCAATTAATGTATTGCTCAATGATCAGGAATTTGTTAATGCTTGTTATTGCTCTGATGACCTTTACCGGATGCAAAAATAACAATATTGACATAAACGGCAAACTCACAAACTCAAAAAAGGGAGAATATATTTTTCTCGATGAATTACGGTCTTCCAGCCTTGTAACTATCGATTCAGCTGTGCTTACTGAAGATGGATCCTTTGCCTTCAGAATAAAAGTTAAGTCTCCTTCATTTTATCTTCTGAAGACCGATGACAGCAATTTCCTGACAATGCTGCTTGAACCCGGACAAAAGGTTGAATTGAAAGCTCATTCTGATTCCCTGAACTTCCCGGTTTCGGTTTCCGGATCCAAAGGAACAGAACTTATGGCTGAGTACAACAGGCAGCTGCAAAATACAATAAACAAGTTGTCGGGACTTAGGGAGATTTACCTCAGGAGTGAGGGAACACCTGAACAGCCGGTTGTTATGGAACGGCTCGACAGTATAGGCAGATCTTATATTGATGAGATCAATTCCTACACAAAAGAATATATTGACAACAACCTGACATCCCTGGTTTCACTTACCGCTTTATACCAGCAGGTAGCTCCAGGGCAATATATTCTCAATCCACAGAAGGATCTCAGATATTTTATACGTGTCGATTCTGCACTATACAAGCTTTACCCCGATTATGAACCCGTAAAAACCCTTCATGAACAGGTAAAAAATCTGGTGGCAGAGGTGACTGACCGGAATATTAAAGATTCGGAATTCAGACCGGGAGCGGAAGTACCGGATATTGCACTTCCCGGACCCGAAGGTGATACAATTAAGCTCTCATCAACAAGAGGAAATGTCGTATTACTCGACTTCTGGGCTGCCTGGTGCAATCCGTGCAGGACGGAAAATCCCAACCTTGTAAAAGCATATAGTCTGTATCACAACAAAGGATTCACAATCTACCAGGTATCACTTGACAGAGGCCTGGTTAAGCGGTATAAGCGAAGATAACCTTGGGAAATGGATCCATGTAAGCGACCT
The DNA here is from genome assembly GCA_964637415.1 of uncultured Rikenellaceae bacterium. Lineage (GTDB taxonomy): Bacteria > Bacteroidota > Bacteroidia > Bacteroidales > VadinHA17 > LD21. The sequence continues at coordinate 814 of CAZWUB010000231.1, read as the reverse complement.
GAAATACTGGAAATCATCCGTTGTATCACTTTACGGCCTCAGTCAGATCCCTGCAAATTTCCTTCTCGACGCAGAGGGCAGGATAATTGCATCAGACCTCAGGGGAGAAAACCTGCTGAGAAAACTTGATGAAGTATTCAATAACTAAAATATTGTAATAATTAAAGAAATCCTTATAAAATGAAGAAATCCCTTATACTGATCATTTCAATTCTCATTATGATCTCGTGCAAGAATAAAAATACGTTTACAGTAACCGGAACACTTAAACCAGCGGATCAAAAGTCAGTTTATATAAACAGGGTGAATGTTGATGAAATTGTCCCGGTCGATTCAGCTAAGATAAGAAATAACGGCTCGTTCAGATTCAGGGTAAAAGCTGAAGATCCTGATTTTTACCAGGTCGGTTATTCCACCGGTGATTTTGTGACCCTTCTGGCTGAACCCGGCGAAAAAATTAATCTCAATTTCAGCGACGAACGACTATCGGAAAATTACTCAGTAAGCGGCTCGGCAGGTTCCGAACAGGTAAGAATACTTGATCTTAAGCTTCTGGAAACAAAAACCAGGCTCGATTCTATACGCGATCTTTACGACAAAGCAGAAGAAGAAGCTGATAACGAAATCAGAAGAAAGACTCTTGAAGAAGAGTATATCAGACTGGTAAGGGAACAGAGGAAATTCAATATTGAGTTCATCCTTAATAATATGAAATCCCTTTCGGCCATCAAGGCGGTTTACCAGAAAATAGATGATCAGACATACGTACTTTTTGAAAGCCGCGACCTTCAGTATATGAAGATCGTATCAGACA
>CAZWUB010000230.1:0-4451 GCA_964637415.1 uncultured Rikenellaceae bacterium | reverse complement strand
CGGATGCAGCCAGGCAGGACATGTTTCAATAGAATTAATTTTCATTTAGTTAAACTTATCGTAAATTTGTTTACCAAATTACAAATTTTCAATGGGTTTTGTCAGAAAATTGTCGTTAACTTAAAGACATCCCATTTGATAGTTTCGTAATTAATTAGTTATTAAACAAAAAACTAAATATGAAAAAAAATTTTCTTTTCCTGTTAGCACTAATACTGGTTTTAAGTACATGTACCGATGAGAAAAAATCCGTTACACCTGAAAATGCACTTGAGAATTATATTAATAACAATGATAATAGCTACTCATGGGAGATCAGGGAAGAATTTAAATCAGACGGGCTGAATGTAGCTGTCCTGAAACTGATCTCACAGAAATGGCGGGAACATACCTGGATGCACCAGCTGACTGTCATTTCTCCCGAAACAACTCCTTCAGAGGGAGCTTTGCTTTTCATAACGGGGGGAAGTAATAAGAGCGGAGAACCAAACTGGCAGGGAAAGGATAATGAAATATTTAAAATGCTAACAATGGTTTCTGCAAAAAATAATGCGGTGGTTGCAATTATTTCACAAGTCCCGAATCAACCTTTGTATAATGATCTTACGGAAGATGAGCTTATTTCATATACACTTCATAACTTTAAAAATGACAGGGATTTTACATGGCCGCTACTCTTTCCTATGACCAAAAGTGCCATCAGGGCTATGGATGCTGTACAGGAGTATTCTGAACAAAAGTTGAACCGAAAAATTACAGGATTTGTAATATCAGGTGCTTCAAAAAGAGGATGGACAACATGGCTTACCGGATCACAGGACAAAAGAGTTATTGCAATAGCTCCTATGGTGATCGACGTTCTGAATATGCCCGTCAACATACCTTACCAGAAAGAGGTCTGGGGCGATTACAGTGTACAGATTGAGGATTATGTTAAACTTGGAATTGCCCAGGATCTGCAGAGTGCAGAAGGAAGAGATCTGGCTGCAATGATAGATCCATATTCATACCGTGCAACTCTTACAATGCCCAAACTTATTATCATAGGTACAAACGATGAATACTGGCCGGTGGATGCAATAAAAAAATATTACAATGATATCCCGGGAGAAAACTATATTCATTATGAACCAAATGTAGGTCATAGCCTGGGCGACGGAGCCGGTGCGATAAAAGCTTTAAGCGCTTTTTTTAATATAAGCGTGAATAACAAAAATCATCCGGCTGTCGAATGGCAGGTTGAATCTGATGCTGAAAAGACTGATCTGATATTGAAAACATCTCCTGAACTCAGGGAAGTAAATCTCTGGATGTGCGATTCTCCCGACCGCGATTTCAGGGACAATCAATTCGTTGAAAAAGATGTTGAATATACAAATTACGGTTCAATAAATATTAGCGTGGAACATCCTGATAAAGGATTCCGGGCATTTTACCTCGAGCTTGTTTATCCGGACCCTGTTGAAGGAATATACTCAAAAAGCACCAGGATGTTCGTAGCTGATGACGATGAGTTGTTCCTGAATTAAAACAGAAGTCTTTTAACGGTAACAAAAAAATCCGGCGCCTTTTCAGGGACACCGGATGTCATGAAAATATAAGGAATGAAAACCAGGAAGCTAACGATTGAATCTCCTGCCCGGTTCATTATATTCCAGGCCATATTCTTCCATTCTCCAGAAAGTGTTCCTCTGATCAGTTATAAAATCGTCATCATAATATGATTTGACAAGATTCTCAACAGTTCTGTCCATGTAAATCACAGTTCCTTCAGGCACAAGTAAGTCGATATCAACCTCATCAAATGACCATTTTGCTCCTTCAGGAATCGTAAAATACTCATCTACAAACAGAGTATCACCTGATATGTAACAATTATATTGTAATCTGTCTGCTTTTTTGCCTGCATCCATTTTTGACCTTCCTGCGGATCGTTTATTTACCATAACCCATGCCGAATTCCTGTCTGAAGGTGCAATATCAAGATCAGCCATAATATATACCCTCCTGTTTTCCTCAGAAACGAATATGGAGTATTCCTTATCAGGCAGACGTATTTCATTGTCAATATTCAGATCTGAAATTTTAGCCCCTGATTTAACATAAACTGTATCCGGGACCGGTTTAAAATATTCCTGATATACCGACCTGGTATTTTCAGCATAATTTATTCCTTCATTGAAAAGTAAAATTGATAGTACTGCCACACTTAAAACCCATATCACAAAACCTGTAAGCAGAAATACACCATCCCTTGCCCTGAACCAGAAGATCATTTTTACCCCGAGATAGATAATCACGATAAAAGGGAGTATGAATGAGATTGTTACAAGTACTTTAATCCAGGGTACCAATGAAGGAGTTACAACATAATTAAGGAAATCAGGCAGATAGCTTATATTCATTCCGGCAGCATCTGTTGAGAAAGCACCCGGCAGCCTGAATATGAATATCATAATAAATGATATGATGGCCAGAAAACCGGCTACAACAATTGATACACCTATAAGAATAAGGAATATTCTGACAATTATCCACAGAATTTTCCCGATAGCCCTGAATATCTCGTTCATTGCATTTCCAAAATCTGTTGTTGCAGTATAGGATTTCGCTTCCCTTCCGGTTGCAGCTGCATGAATGTAAGACTTACCATACATATCCTTCTTCAGGGATTCCGTTTCAGCAGAAGGCAGTGCAATCCATAATGCCAGATAAACGAATAACCCGATCCCGAACATCAGTGCAAACAAAACGAATAGTATCCTGAACCACACAGGATCAGTGTTAAGGTAAGTGCCAATACCTCCGCATATACCACCGATTATGCGGTCATCAGGGTTCCTGAAAAGCTTTTTACCGTATGTTGCACCGAACAGGGGAGCCTGCCTCTCATCCTCCGGCTGGTCAAAATCTTCAGGCTTCCCGATAATATAAATCATATCCTCTACATTAATCCTGTTGATCACCCCTGCCGTCGATTTCTGCGAAAGGAATATCTCTGCAATCCTTGATTCAATATCATCAATCGTTTCATTTCCCCCGGGAACATTCTGGAATTTCCGGCTTATGGCCTGAAGATAATCCCTCAAAATCCGGTAAGCCTCTTCATCAATATGAAAAAGTGTCCCTCCGAGATTTATATTTATTGTCTTGTCCATGATTTTTACTTGAGTAGTTTATTATTTAGTTATCTCGTGCGGATCATATTAACAGATTCAACAAGCTCATCCCACGACCTGTCAAGGTCGGCAAGATAATCCTTGCCCTGTACCGTGAGCTCATAGTATTTCCGCGGCGGGCCTTGCTGGGACTCTTCCCACCTGTAACTCAGCAATCCGGCATTTTTCTGCCTCGTAAGAAGCGGATAAAGGGTCCCTTCAACCACTATCACCTTTGCTTCTTTAAGTTCCTTGATTATATCGCTCGCATAGCATGAACCCCTGGAAATTACCGATAAAATACAGTATTCCAGAATTCCCTTTCGCATCTGTGCTTTTGTGTTTTCCAGATCCATAATTTTAGATTTTAAAATTTACACTTCATTATTCAACCTCCCTGGTCCTTTCTATAGTTTCATGTTTTTCCTTACTGTTTCAAATTCATCCTTTACCGCATCAGTGATATTCTTAATATTTACAGGATTACCTTTCATTTCGATTTTCTGTGATGTTGTCTTTGCTTCAGGAAGAACAACATACAAAATGAGGTATATCAGTAATCCCAGACCGCCGGCAAGAGTTATTGCAATGAAGATCACCCTGACGACCCAGGGATCTATACTCCAGTACGAACCCATTCCCGCACAAACACCACCTATGATCCTGCGGTCAGGATCACGGTACATCCTGTGATATCCGGGTGCTGAAAACTTCCTGCCGGATGACTTATCTTCTTCATCCGAAAAATCTTCAGGATTACCCAGGACAGAAATGGCATAGCGGACATCCTCAATGTTTATTACCTGCTTGTATGCCGATAAACGCGCCCTGAAAAGTTCAGATATCCTGGTCTCGATATCTGAAAGAATTTCCGAGGAACTCTCCTCTCCTGCAAAATGTATCTCAAGGTTTTTCAGATACCTCTTTAATTCATTATAGGCATCTTCATCAATATTGAATGAATACCCTCCAAGATTAATGCTCACTGTTATTTTCATGGTTCTCTTAAAATTATACTACTGTTTTAAACATGTAACATTTGATTACAAAGATATATTATTTATTTACTACTATGCTTTACATTGTACTATAAAAGTATAAATAATTTCTATCTAATTATATATCATCTCTTTAAAAATAACACTTGCTGTTTTAGTTCCAGTTTAACTGTGATTTATTGTGAATATATTGCACATTAATGTCGTGGTGAAAAGGTATAGTTGATCCCTTCATCAATAATCTTTATCTTTATTCCCCAATTTTCAAACCATGAAGAAATACAAATGGGGTATT
>CAZWUB010000229.1:0-4451 GCA_964637415.1 uncultured Rikenellaceae bacterium | reverse complement strand
ATTATTTTAATTTCTTTACAAAAGAATATTACCTTTGTATATAAAATCGAGTTTTCTTTACATATACCGAGTGATTTGAATAATAATTCACATTTTCTATACAGATGATAAAGTCAAGTAAGAAGATACTCCCGCTTCCACCTGATTGGGATGTAGAAACAAAAAAAGTGTTGAAAAGTCTTCCATCTGCTCATGCTGCTTTGGCTGAACTAAAAGGTATTGCCTCGACAATGCCAAACCAAAGCATACTAATTAATACTTTGGGACTTCAGGAAGCCAAGGACAGTTCAGCGATTGAAAATATAATAACTACCCATGATGATCTTTACAAATCAGAATTAAACCTTAATTCGTATAAATCACTTAATGCGAAGGAAGTACAAAACTATATTGCTGCTTCAAAAAAAGGATTTGATCTTATTACAAAAACCGGATTTCTCACAAATAAAATTGTATTACAAATTCAGGAAGTGCTCGAGGGAAACCAGGCCGGATTTCGTAAACTGCCCGGAACAACCTTAAAAAATACATCAACAGGAGAGATAATATACACTCCACCACAGAATCCTGAAGAAATCAAAAACCTGATGTCCAATCTTGAAAAATTCATCAATGGATCTTCTGAACTCGACCCTCTTGTGAAAATGGCAATTATTCACTATCAGTTTGAGAGTATTCATCCGTTTTATGATGGTAATGGCAGAACCGGCAGGATAATTAATATTCTGTACCTGATACAGGAAAAACTTCAGGACCTTCCGATTCTTTACTTAAGCAAATACATAATTAAAAATAAATCTGACTATTACAGACTTCTTCAGGAAGTAAGAACAAAGGAAAACTGGGAAGAATGGCTCCTTTTTATGATTAAAGCAGTTGACCAGACTTCAAGGGAGACTATTAACCTGATCATCAAGATTCGAGAGCTTATGATGAATTATAAACGCAAATTACGAGACAATTATAAATTCTACAGTCAGGATTTACTCAATAACCTTTTTAAACATCCTTACACAAAAATTGAGTTTATTCAGCGGGACCTGAATGTATCAAGGATTACTGCAGCAAATTATTTGAACCAACTTGCTGATGACAAACTCCTGACAAAAAAGAAACTGGGGACAGCTAATTATTATATCAATGATCCCCTTTTTAAATTGCTATCCGAAAGATAATTTATTAAAATACTAACGGTAGGATATCAACAATACCCCGGGAAAATGATCACACCCGATTACCAACCCCGGAGTGGGTTGACTTCCAATTAATTTTATTGAAATCAGAAGGTCACCCCCTCAGTGTTGGAGGCACTAATCCTAATTTTACTATTTTTGATCATTGTTTTATTTGACGATGAAGATCATTTTACTGGGTACCGCACATCCCTTCCGTGGGGGAGGACTTGCAACTTTTAACGAGCGCCTTGCCAGGCAATTATTATTTGAAGGGCATGATGTGCAGATTTTCACCTTCACCCTGCAGTATCCGGAACTATTTTTCCCCGGGAAGACACAGTATACTAAAAATCCGGCACCGAAAGACTTAAAGATAACTCGTTTGCTCAATTCAGTCAATCCAATAAGCTGGTTTAAAACTGGTCGAAGGATCAGAAAAGAGAATCCGGACATACTTCTTCTTAAATACTGGCACCCATTCATGGCTCCCTGTCTCGGGACAGCAGTCAGGCTGGCAAAGAGAGCGAAACAACCAAAAACTAAAGTAATCTGTATTTTTGACAATGTGTCCCCTCATGAAAAAAAACCTTTTGACCGCTTTCTTACGAAATATTTTACAGGAAGCATAGATGGTGCAATTGTCATGTCGCGCAGTGTGGGAGAGGATCTTAAGTTATTCCGGACTGATATCCCGGTAATTTATAATCCACATCCACTTTATGATAATTACGGAGATATTCTTCCCAGGGAAGATGCCGTAAGAAAACTCGGACTTCCTGAAGGATATTCTTTCCTCCTTTTTTTTGGATTTATAAGAGCTTACAAAGGTTTGGATATACTTTTAAGAGCACTTGGCGATGTAAGTATAAGGAAACTGAAGTTAAAACTGATAGTTGCAGGTGAGTTTTATGAAAGTGATCTTCCCTACAGAAAACTTATCAGCGACCTGGGTCTCGATGATGATGTTATCTTATTCGATCGTTTTATTAATGATGATGAAGTTGCTTTGTTTTTCAGTGCAGCCGATCTGGTTGTACAGCCCTACAGGAGTGCCACTCAGAGCGGCGTTACGCAGATCGCTTATCATTTCGGCGTTCCGATGCTGGTGACCGATGTTGGCGGATTGAGTGAAATAGTTCCTGATGGTAAGTGCGGGTATGTTGTCAGACCTGAACCGGAAGATGTATCAGCGGCAATTTTTGATTATTTCAGCAACAACAGGAAAACTCAGTTTACAGAGGGTGTAAAACTAGAGAAATCCAGATTCACCTGGAACAGTCTTGTTAATTCCATTACTGAACTATATAAATCATTGAACACTTAAAACCCGGACCAGCCTTCGCCCACCACCCTCACTTCGTTAAGCTAGTCAAAGAAGGTTTCGATCGGCAAACCCTGAAACTCTGAAACTCTGAAACCCTGAAACTCTGAAACCTTGAAATCCAGCCTTCGCCAAGGCTTCGGCTGGCAAAGCCTGAAAAGAACCTTCGTTTATTCCCTCTGGGAAATTTAAATCCATAATAATCATGTTCTATTGTCATGAATTCCCTTCGGGAAAAGGGGGGATTAAAAATGGCCTATTTTTCTATTGTCATTAATTCCCTCCGGGAAATTTTATAAAGATCTTTGCATGCTACGTTTTGCCCTATAGGGCATAAATGACAATAGGAAGGAGATATTTGATTAGAAATAAATTGCCCGTCAGGGCATTAATTACATATATTTTTTCTGTTGTGAAGTAGTCATTACAGAAAGACCGGGCTTTATCTCTATAGATTCACCTTATCCCTTATGAGATAGAGATTTCTTTCTGAGGAATTCCTGTTTATCAATTCCCCGAGGAATCCGGTAAGGAATAGAAGGGTGCCTATTATCATCACTGTGAGAGCAATATAAAAATAGGGACTGTCTGTAACAAGTGGTGCCCTGAGGCCGTGGCCTACAAAAACGAGCTTTTTAATACCCAGGTATGCTGCCATTACTAAACCAATAAAGAACATGACAGTTCCGAGTGATCCGAACAGATGCATGGGGCTTTTGCCGAAACGGGTGATAAATCCGATTGTGAGCATATCGAGATACCCTTTCATGAACCTGTCAAGACCATATTTTGTTGTTCCGTATTTCCTCGGGCGATGTTCGACAATCTTTTCGCCTATCTTCCTGAAGCCGGCTTCTTTTGCAAGCATGGGAATATAGCGGTGCATGTCGCCATATACTTCAATGCTCTTTATTACATCGCTGCGGTAAGCCTTCAGTCCGCAATTGAAGTCGTGAAGCCTGATACCGGATGATAACCTGGCTGTACCGTTATAGATCCTGCTTGTATAACGTTTGAGGAAGGGATCATACCTTTTCTTCTTCCAGCCGGAAACCATATCATATCCTTCCTCTTTGATCATACGGAGAAGTCCTGGTATCTCATCCGGACTATCCTGGAGATCGGCATCCATTGTTATTACAGTCTCTCCGGCGGCCTCAGAGAATCCGGTATGAAGAGCTGCCGCCTTCCCGTAATTTCGCCTGAACCTTATACCTTTAACGAAGCTGTTTTGTGAAGCAAGTTCACTGATTTTTATCCATGATGAATCAGAACTTCCGTCATCAATATAAAGGATCTCAAAGGAGATTTTCGCTCCGGTGCATACCTTAGCGATCCACTCCGTAAGTTCCCGGAGAGATTCTTCTTCATTATAGACCGGAATTACTACCGACAGGTCCATTCGTGGTGTTATCAGGTTAATTTTGAGGGGTATCAATCAAAGGATTACCTTCTTTTCTGACAAAAGCAGCAACAATCAGAGACATAATCAAGCCCTGGATCATTGATCCAAAGATACTTAGGGGAGCCATAATGGCCGGCTTCATCATCTTTGCCTGTACTTTCATTCCGGCTTCAATAGCAGATTCGGGAATACCCCTTTTGATCATCTCCTCTTCGGCAAATGCCAGTTGTTTATCAATCAGATCGGGGTCAATGACTGCATAAAGCAGATATGTAAATACTGCCATTATGATTGCATAATAAAGAAAGATTATAACACCTGCTCCGAGAGCCTCTCCGTATGTAATCGCACCATATTTATAGTTGTCGCGATAAGATTTTACAAGGAAGAAAAGAATAACTATCTGTATTACCATGAAGATCCATCCCTGAACTTTGTTAAATGACAGATCAAGAAAATAAATTACCAGGGAATATACAATTCCGAGAAGGGCAAAAATTACTCCGTTAGTTAGGTTCGCTTTCCAGGGGTTTACTGTTTGGTCCATTGT
>CAZWUB010000228.1:1493-4587 GCA_964637415.1 uncultured Rikenellaceae bacterium | reverse complement strand
GAGTTTGGAGTTTGGAGTTTGGAGTTTGGAGTTTGGAGTTTGGAGTTTAGAGTTTAGAGTTAAGATATGGAAAAAAGATTTCTGATATTTTTGGGGGTGGGGATAATGGCCTGTCAGGGGATAAGTGGCCAGGAGATCCTCACGTTGAAGGAGTGTTATGACCGGGCATCAACGGTATCTGCACTTGCTGAGGAGAAAGCATCATGGGCAGGAATCAGCGAATTGAAGGATAAGAACCTTACAAGAGGCTGGCTTCCGACACTCGATGCAAACGGTACTATTCTGTATAATTCTTCGGTAGTTGATCTGAGCGATATGCTGGGTGCATTACCGGTGCCGGGTATAGCTGATATGATAAAACCACTCCCTCACGACCAGTATAAGATCACAGTCGATATCAACCAGATGATCTATGACGGTGGCGCAATAAAAAGTGCCAGGGCACTCGAAAAAGCTGATAAGAACATTAACGAAAAACAGACAGAAACAGACCTTTACAAGCTGCGCAGTCAGATAAACGGATATTTCTTTAATCTGCTTCTCCTTGAACGGCAGAAAGATCTTCTGAGCAATTATCTTGAACTTGTAACCAAAAGGATCTCAGCAATGCAGTCGGCACAAAACAGCGGCGTATTGCTGAAAAGCGATATTGACGTACTTACAGCCGAAAAAGTAAAGCTCGGACAACAGATAACTGAAAATAAAATAAGGAATGAATCGCTGCTTAAACTCCTTTCCGGTCTGACAGGACTGGAAATCGATCCTTCCACAAAGCTGGCGCTTCCCCTTACTGATGATGTTCTTCCCGTGGAATTGTCACGACCGGAATTGCAGATGTTCGACCTCCGCAATGACCAGATAACGGCAAGCCTCAGTCTGGTCGAAAGCAAAAGGCTTCCCAAAGCTTTCGGATTTGCCACCCTTGGCTATGGAAACCCTCCCGGGAACAATTTTTTTAAGGATGAATTTGCACCATATTATATACTGGGTGCGGGAATCAAATGGAATATTTTTGACTGGAACAAAGCAAAAAATGAGAAACAGATCATATCCCTGCAAAAGAATATAATTGACCTCAGGAAACAGGATCTTACAGATAATTTAAACAGACTGCTTGAGTCAAAAAGATCAGAGATATCGAGTATTGAATCCCTCCTGAAAACAGATGAAGAGCTCATTTCAATAAAGAAAAGAATAACAGCTTCAGCAGGATCAAAATACGAAAACGGTACAATCACGGCCACTGATTATCTGAATGAACTGAATTCAGAACAGCAGGCTCTGATCAATTATGAAATTCATAAAATAAACCTTGCACTGGCAAAAATTGAATATCTGAATATTAGTGGAAAAGAAATAGAATAATAATATTGTATTTATATGGAACACAAACTATTAATTATCATCACAGCTGGTCTGCTTGCAGGCTGTTCCGGAGAGACTGATAAAGCCGATGCTTACGGGACTTTTGAAGCAACCGAAGTGATCGTCTCTGCCGAGACAAGCGGACGCATACTGAAATTTGATGTAACTGAGGGATCTGGCGTTGAAAAAGGGGCGGAAATTGCACTTATCGACACCACAATGTTCAATCTTCATAAAGCTGAAATAGATGCCGGGATGAAAAGCGTCAGGACCCGGATAAGTTCAATCAATGCCCAGAACGAAATACTTAACCAGCAGATTGCCAATTTTAATGTTAACATCACCCGGATAGAAAACATGCTGAAAAATGATGCAGCCACGCAGAAACAGTATGATGATCTTGCCGGTCAGGTGGCCGTCCTGCAAAAACAGATAGCTGCAAATAATACACAAAAGGCTTCTGTGGCTGCTGAGATTTCTGTTTTTGAGTCAAAGAAAGCGACATTGAATGAGCAGGCTTACCGCAGCTGTGTCAGAAGCCCCCTTGAAGGGACCATTATAGAGAAATATTCCGAGGCAGGAGAAATGACGACAGCAGGCAGACCTCTTGTAAAAATAGCCGATCTGTCATTAATAAAGCTGAAAGTTTATGTCAGCGGCGCTCAGCTGGGATCTCTGAAGGTTGGTGGTGAATGCACAGTGAGAGTCGATGAAGGAGAAAAAGGGTATAAATCCTTTCCGGGTAAGATAAGTTATATTTCAGAAAAGGCAGAATTTACACCCAAAATAATCCAGACAAAAGAAGAAAGAGTGACACTTGTATATTCTGTAACTATCGAAGTAAAAAATGACGGTACAATGAAGTCGGGAATGCCGGGAGAAGCGATTTTCTGAATTGTATGAAGAAAGTTATTGAAGCAACGGATATAGGCAGGAGTTTCGGAGATACTAAGGCTCTGAAAAATATTTCATTCGGGGTAAATGAAGGGGAGATATTCGGATTCATTGGCCCTGACGGAGCCGGAAAAACTACACTTTTCAGGATAATAACTACCCTTCTGCTTCCTGACGAAGGAGAGATGACTGTAAGGGGACTTAATGTGCGGACCGGGTTCAGGGAGCTCAGAAGGAAAATCGGATATATGCCCGGACGCTTCAGTCTGTATCAGGATCTGACAGTTGAAGAGAATCTGAATTTCTATGCAACTGTTTTCGGAACAACTGTAAGAGAGAACTATGGACTCATCCGTGATATTTATTCTCATATTGAACCATTCAAAAAGAGGATGGCGGGAAAGCTTTCGGGTGGCATGAAGCAAAAACTTGCATTATCCTGCGCACTTATCCATAAGCCTGAACTTCTTGTCCTTGATGAACCGACAACAGGTGTCGATGCCGTATCGCGGTCCGAATTCTGGGAAATGCTTAAAAACCTCCGTAAACATAATATTACAATTATTGCATCCACACCATATATGGATGAAGCATTGAAATGCGACAGGGTGGCTCTTATCCAGAAAGGACAGATATTATCTATTGACCAGCCTGAAAAAATCAGGGAGGGATTCAGCAGAAAACTTTTCAGTGTCAGGGCCCGGGAAAAATATAAACTGATTACTGCCCTGAGACAATTTCCCGGTACCACCACTGCCTACCCCTTCGGGGATTCAATACATGTAACTTTTACAGATGACAGATACGACGATTCAATTTTTGAATTTCTGAAAAG
>CAZWUB010000228.1:0-1393 GCA_964637415.1 uncultured Rikenellaceae bacterium | reverse complement strand
AAAATAATACAGTAATATCGGTCAGAAATCTTTTTAAGAAATTCGGAAGCTTTACTGCAAACGATGATCTGAGCTTTGAAGTTTATCAGGGCGAGATTTTCGGTTTTCTGGGGGCAAACGGAGCCGGGAAAACTACGGCTCTCCGGATATTGTCAGGGTTATCACAACCAACATCCGGAAGTGTTAAAGTTGCAGGATTCGATGCAAAAAAAGAGCCGGAAAAAATAAAAAAGAATATCGGTTATATGTGCCAGAAGTTTTCATTATATGAGGATCTGACAGTAAGAGAGAATATAATGCTTTACGGAGGGATTTACGGTATGAAAAAAAGTGTGATCAGGGAGCGAACCGAAAATCTTCTCAAAAGGCTAAATTTTGAGGAATATGGCGACAGGCTGATCTCTGCACTTCCACTGGGACTAAAGCAAAAACTTGCATTTTCGGTGGCAGTTCTGCATGAACCAAAAATAGTTTTTCTCGATGAACCCACAGGCGGAGTTGATCCGATTACAAGGCGGCAGTTCTGGGAAATGATCTATGAAACAGCGGCAAGGGGAATAACTGTTTTTGTTACAACACATTACATGGACGAGGCCGAATATTGTGACCGGATCTCAATAATGAGTGAGGGGAAAATTGTAGCACTTGATACACCGGAAAACCTGAAAAAACAATACCAGGCAGGAACAGTTGAGGAGGTTTTTGTTAAAATAGCGAGACCGTCTTACCCCCCATCCCCCCTAAAGGGGGGCTAAGACGGGTAAAGATGACTCTGCTAAAAATTACAGAATTAACCCCCCTTTAGGGGGGCAGGGGGGTGAAATTCCTTGGAGGGGGGTGAAATTCCTTGGAGGGGGGGTGAAATTCCTTGCAGGGCGGGTGAAATTCTGGTATTGTTGTTATGAAAAAAAATGAATATAACTAATTCATAATGAAACGATTTCTCGGATTTGTAAAAAAAGAGTTCCTGCATATTTTCAGGGATTTCCGCACACTGATAATTCTTTTCGGGATACCAACGGCACAGATCCTCATCTTCGGCTTTGTGGTAAGTACAGATATAAAAAATGCAGGGATTGCTGTGCTCGACCTTTCAAAAGACGAAGTAACAACCAGTATTTCAAATAAGATCTGCTCTTCGGGTTTTTTTAAAAGGGCGGACGATCTCAGCAGCTATAACGAGATCGACCTGGCTATGAAAAGCGGAAGGGCAAAAGCTGTCATTGTTTTTCCTGAGAACTTCGGCCGCGACCTTTCAGGCAGGGGGAATGCCACAATGAGCATCATTGCAGATGGATCCGAGCCAAATACGGCAACTCTTATTACAAATTATGCATCTGCAATCGTTTCGGATTTCAACAGGGAATTTTCGGGAACCAGCCTCACAGGCAAA
>CAZWUB010000227.1:0-4625 GCA_964637415.1 uncultured Rikenellaceae bacterium | reverse complement strand
AATCTCCTGGACCTTTCCCGTTCTGGATGACAACACCTGGCTCGTTGAAAGATTCAATCACGGATTTGCCTACTGGATCTATGCAATTATTTGCATTCTGGCGGTACTCTTTGTTTGGAAAATAGTACCCGAAACAAAAGGTAAATCCCTGGAGCAGATCGGGAAACTCTGGAAAAAATGACAGGCCACATGCAGACTGCTGTGTAACCTTTCATGATAAAAAGTCTTGTTAATGCATTACGTACAATGATCATTTAAGTAATAAGTTTCCTTATTTTTACAAAATCCTTTGGCTAATTAATTTCAGATATTAATGACAACTCCGTCACTTAATACGGAAGAACTGATCATACGGCTTAAAAAAAATGACAAGTCGGCCCTTGATGAAATATTTAATCACTACTATCCCAGACTTTTCAATTTTTCAAAAAGATTTTTAAAAGTTGAAGATGACATTGATGATATCCTTCAGGATGTTTTTCTGAAGATCTGGTTGAACCGAAGTAAGATAGACAATTGTGAGACCTTCAATTCATTTGTTTTTACAGTTACCAGGAATGCTCTCTTAAATCTGATCCGCTCGAAACTTAAAGACCAGACTTTTAAAGAAAAATTCTCACAAAAGGTCATTGCAACAGAATATCTGACTCAGCAACCTTATGAATATGAGGAAATAAAGACAGCTGTTGAGAAAATCATTACAAAACTACCGCAAAAGAGGCAGATAGTTTTCATTTTAAGCAGGACTGAAGGACTGTCAAACAAGGAAATTGCACAGAGACTGAATCTCTCAGAAAAAACAGTTGAAGACCATATTACCCACTCTATCAGGTTCCTGAGAAAATCTCTGAATGAAATCGGGTTTATATCTATCTTGTATACATATCTTTTTTTATAATTTTTTCATTTCCGGGCAGGGGATACAACTCCTTTCTGTGTAATAATATGTAGAATATGGAAAAATTGTTTCAGAAGTACCTGAATGGTACATGTACACCTGACGAATTCAATGAAATCACGGATCTGCTTATTGATGGCAGAAATGAAGAAAAACTATCGTTGTTTCTCCTTAATTCATGGAAAGAAATCATGCAGCAGGAGGCTGATAAAAAAAAGAATGATCAATTGCTCCAAAGGATACATAATCAGATAGCCGTTAAAGAATCTGAGATATATCTTATGAGACTTACATTCATGAGAAAACTGTTAAAAGCAGCGGCAGTGATCGTAATAGGATTACTATTATCAAATATTTTTTTCTATAGTAATTCAAGGAACAGGATCGCGGAGGACGTTATTGAAGTTATGACTACTCCTGATGGGGCAAGATCGAATTTTAAACTTCCTGATGGATCTGATGTATGGTTAAATTCCGGATCCACAATCTCATGGTCAAGACAGAAAACAAAAATGCGTGAGGTTGAACTTTCAGGTCAGGCATTTTTCAATGTCACTAAAGGAGATAAACCGTTTCTGGTCAGGACACAATTTGGAACTGTTGAAGTTAAAGGTACATCATTTGACGTAAAAGCCTATGATGATGATGATTTTGAAACAACCCTTGTTGAAGGGATTGTCGACATACATGATAATTGCGGTAAGGTAATAAGACTGAGCCCGGGTCAGCAATCGATTATTAATACTCTTAACATTGTTACAGTGAATGAAGTGAATACAGAAATGATTACTTCATGGAAAGAGGGCAAACTGGTATTTGCTAATGAGCCCTTTTATAAAGTTGCCAGGCAACTGGAGAGATGGTATAATGTTAATATTGAGATTTATGGAGAGAAACTGAAAAATCTGTGTTACACTGGAAAAATTGAGATGGAAACATTCAGTGAAGTTCTCGACCTTATCAATATAACAACCCCTATTAAGTATAAATTCGACAAGAATACAAGAATATTGAAGATATCGGGACAGTAATCTCTGTCCATGAATATAGATTATTATTAACCTGAAAAAATATGCCTATGAAGAATTGTAACATTATCTATTACTAAAAAAGTAACGGTGAAAATGTCCGTTTCCACCGTTACAATTCACTGATTTAAAAAAAACGATTAAACCAATCACAAATTTATGAAAAAATTAGTTTTCAGAATTGATTGTAATAAATCAACCTATCAATTTCTAAGAAAAATGAGACTAACAATTCTCTTGTTATTTGCAGCAGTATTAAGTTGTCTTTCAGCGGAATCCTATTCCCAGATAACTAAATTGTATGTTGTTGAAAATAATTCGACCCTTCTGGATGTAATCCGATCAATTGAGAACCAGAGCGATTTCAATTTTTTCTATAATGAAAAAGTAGATATAAACAGAAGTATCTCACTTGATATGACAGATAAGACCATATTTGAGGTTCTTGATAAAGTATTGGAAAATACAACCGTAAAATACAAAGTGCTTGGAAGGCAGATAGCTCTTTATGATAATCATGAAATGGAGCCTTTTCTTCCGGAATCTTATCAGGAACGCAAGATATCTGGCAAAGTAACTGATAAATTTGGGGAACCCCTTCCCGGAGTTTCAATTGTTGTTAAAGGAACAACAAAAGGGACAATTACAGACGCGGACGGCAATTTCCAGCATTTGATATTATCTGAAAATGACATCCTTGTCTTCTCATTCGTTGGGATGGAAACACAGGAGATAACAACAGGAACACTGAGCTGGATTGATGTAACAATGACTGAATCGGCGATCGGGCTTGATGAAGTTGTGGTGATAGGTTATGGTACTGTTAAAAAAAGTGACCTTACAGGCTCGGTAAGCACCTTGAATGGTGAATTAATTACTGAGCGAAACAGTACACAAGTATCCACCGCATTGCAGGGAACAATGTCAGGAGTGTTAGTTACCCGAAATAATAGTGCACCCGGAGCAACTGCAAACATCAGTATTCGCGGAATTACAACAATCGGAGATAGTAATCCATTAATTATTATTGACGGAGTTCCTGCAAACAATATTAATGATATTAATCCAAATGATATACAGAATATTTCCGTATTAAAAGATGCTGCATCTGCATCCATTTATGGTTCCCGGGCAGCTGCCGGGGTTATACTGGTAACAACAAAACGGGCTAAAGTTGGTGAATTAAATCTTGATTATAAAGCTGAATTTGGAATTGAAACCCCCACTCAAATACCTGAATATGTTGATGTGATCAGATATATGCAAATTGTTAATGAATTACGTTGGAATGATAATAAAAATGATGCGAATGAATTTCCCTTATATCCTAAAAATATTGTCGACAATTATCTAAGTCTTAACGCTGAAAACCCTGATTTATATCCAAATACTGACTGGGTTGATCTGATATTGGAAAAATTTGCACCGAGGCAAAGCCATATCTTAAGTATATCAGCAGGGACTAATTCAATCCGATCCAAGCTTACACTTGCTTATGATAAAACTGATGCTTTATACATGAGTAGAAATTATGACCGAATAACTTCGAGATTTAATAATGATGTGACAATAAATAAATTTCTGTCTGCTACATTAGATATGTTTTTTAAGCGTTCCATCAAGAAACAACCCAGCCGGGATCCAATGTATAATATGTTGATTTCAGCCCCGGTATATGCCGCAGAATGGTCTGACGGGCGTGTGGCTGAAGGAAAAACCGGTGACAATATTTACGGTCAGATTAAATATGGAGGGTTCATAAATAACTGGTACAACCAGATCGGAGGGAAATTATCACTTGACCTGACTCCTTTTAAAGACTTAAAATTGTCAGCTATTTTTTCGCCAAGTCTGGGCTTTGATAAAACGAAGAATTTTCAAAAGAAGATTCCTTATACCGCTTCGGATGATCCTACCTTAATCCTTGGAAATCTGAAATGGGCAATGTCAACAGATCTCTATGAGAACAGAAATGATAATTACCAGACAACTATACAGTTTCTGGCAAATTACAACAAAGTAATTGGTGGGCACAATATAAATTTCCTGGGTGGTTATGAAAATTACTACAGTTATTACGAGAATTTAGGGGCTTCAAGAGAACAATATGACCTTACATCATTCCCTTATCTGAACCTGGGGGCACTTACCTACAGAGGTAATAGCGGGAATGCATGGGAAAATGCATATCGGTCATGGTTCGGAAGAGTAATGTACAATTATAAAAATAAATACTATTTACAGAGTAATGTCAGATTCGATGCCTCGTCTCGTTTTCATTCTGATTATCGCTGGGGCTCATTTCCTTCATTCTCGGCAGGTTGGGTCTTAACAGAAGAATCATTTATGAAGAATATTCCAACACTTAATTACCTGAAGCTTCGGGCATCGTATGGTAGCCTGGGTAACGACAGAATTGGAAATTATCCTTACCAGGCAACAATTGCATTCGCTAATGCATATTTTCACCGTGGCTCAATCGTTTATGCAAGCCAGACTGCTGCCCAACAACAATATGCAATTCCTGATATCTCGTGGGAAAAAACTCAATCATCTGATATAGGTTTTGATGCCGGACTATTCAAAAATAAACTCCGCTTTACTTTTGATTATTATCTCAAAACTACCAGTGATATGTTATTGGCTCTTGAAATCCCTGATTATATGGGTTTTTCTAATCCTGATCAAAATACAGGTAA
>CAZWUB010000226.1:2910-4730 GCA_964637415.1 uncultured Rikenellaceae bacterium | reverse complement strand
TAGTAAGTAGTCAGTTACATTATACGGGACAAATTGTATTGCGTTGTAAATATAAGAACATTTTTTAGAAAAACAAAATATTTCTTATATAAGTTGCAGGTAATAAGGAACATATTATTTTAACGTCAGAAATCATAAGGAAAATATTTAGAAAAAAGCTTTGCCGGAAAAATAAACCTGATGGCTGGTCTCACCCAGCGGATCCCTGAAGTTAATACAATTTTAACTCTTACGAAGTCGGTTGCAGCTTCAATAAAAAGCAAAAATTACCAATGTTGCCGAAGAATTATTGAACGTTGAATTGGAAATAGTTTATTTTTGTGTGTACAGCATAATGCCGGAGAACGATTATCCATTTCTTAAAAGTCAGACAATCTATATGGAAAAGAAACGGGACCAGATCAGAATATTTGCCGGATCATCGAGTATGGAATTTGTGAACAAGATGTGCGAATACCTTAATATTGAGCCGGGTAGATCGAAAACATCACATTTCAGGGAAGGCAATACCTATGTCAAAATTGAGGAAAATGTGAGGAATAAGGATATTTATCTGGTCCAGACAGTAGGGTTGAATGCAAATGATTCTTTTGTCGAACTGCTTTTCTGGATCGACTCATTTAAGAGATCAAGTGCAAATTCTGTCACAGTTATAATGCCGTATTTCAGCTATGCAAAGGCCGACAAGAAGGATGAACCGCGGGTGTCAATCAGGGCCCGGGTTTGTGCAGATTGCATCGAAGCAGCCGGAGCAGACAGGGTAATAACAATAGATCTACACAGTCCACAGATCCAGGGATTCTTCAAAAAGCCGGTTGATAATTTATATGCACATCCTCTGATGTGTGAATTTATAAAGACCAGGAATATTCCGGATCTTGTTGTGGTATCACCCGATGCAGGATTTGCCAGGAATGCAAGAAGATACGCGTCCTATCTCAATCTGCCGGTATTTATTTGTGAAAAGACCAGAAAAGATCATTCCGAGCAGGCTGAAGTAAGAGATCTTTTCGGTCCGGTTAAAATCAAAAACGCCCTGATTGTAGATGATTTCACAATTACATGCGGTACACTTATTGAAACCGCAAATGTTGTAAAGATGAAAGGTGCAGAAAAAATTTATGCAATGGTCACTCATGCACTGCTTGATGATAAGGCTATAGAAGCGCTGAATAAAAGTGCTATTAGTGAATTAATTGTAACTGACACTGTTGCAAATCCGCGTATCCTGAGTTGCAAAAAGATCACAGTTATATCGGTAGCTCCATTTTTTGCAGAAGCAGTAAAGATAATTGAGAATAAGGGGTCGTTAAGCAAGCTTTTTGATTCGCTTCCCAAAAAATTGCTGAAAAGTTGTTACTGATATGTATAAGAACTTAAAGCAGAAGTATGGAAAAACGGCCCTGGTGGCCGGTGCATCCGAAGGTCTTGGTGCAGCATTTGCCGAATATCTGGCTGCTGAAGATATGGATATTATTCTGTTAGCCCGTCGACTTCAACCATTACAGCAACTCGCTGAAACCCTTAAAGAGAAGTATAAAGTAAATGTGACTTGTATTTCGTGTGATCTGGGTGACATTAATGCGCCCAAAAAAATTGAAGCTGTTTTATCTGAACGGTCTGTAAATATTCTGGTTTATAATGCAGCAATATCCTATCTCGGACCTTTTACTGATAATCCGGCTGAGGACAACTCCTATGCTGCCAGGGTTAATATGATGTCTCCCCTGCATATGGTACAGATGTTCGGGGAAAAGATGCTGGCACGAAAAAAAGGAGCTGTTATTCTGATGACTTCAATGGCTGGGCTCCAGGGGAGT
>CAZWUB010000226.1:0-2810 GCA_964637415.1 uncultured Rikenellaceae bacterium | reverse complement strand
TCCTGCAGGATTTTTTGCACCGGGGGTGCTCACTCCGGAAAAAGTTGTAAAAGAGTGCTTCCGCAAACTTGGAAGGCGTCCATCTTTTATAACAGGAAGGGGAAACAGACTGGCATCCTTTATTATGCAAAGGCTCATGCCCCGGAAAATGGCTGTAAATATAATGGGAAATACTACCAGGAAGATGTACCGGTTATGAAATCATAACCAGATCTTTATAATCCACGATTTCAATAAATGAACGGAATGATCCGCCAGGGTACTTTTTTCTTATATGTCTGCCAGAGTTCTCCATACTTGAGAGAACACCTCCTGTTATCGTCGAACTGCCTGGTGGAAAGAAAGATAACATAATATAAAGGGTATAACCATGGCCAGATCAGCATAGGAAATCCAACGCTGAGAGCTATTCCCGTTGCCATCAGTATCTCTCCGAGATAATTAATATGTCGGCTTAATCCCCAGAATCCGTTTATAAGCAGGCTTTTATTTCCGTCCGTAATGGTCTCCGGTATTATTCCGAGAAAAACTTTGGTCTTATCCTTTTTATAAAAATACTTCTGCATATTTGCACCGCGGGCAAGTGTCCAGCCGGATAAGAAAATCAGTACTGATACAATCAACAAACATGCGGGTGACTGAGGTTCCGGAAGATCAGCCGTGGACCATAATGGTATTGCATAAAAGAAAGAATAAAAAACTATGCAGCCCCAGCCCAGTTTAAATCCAATCCTTTCAGCAAAGATGTCATAAGTATACAGGTGAACTCTTTCGAAAATCAGATAATCTATTACAAAAAAGGTAAGCAAACAGGCACACAGGATTATATTTGCTGATGAGTTGGCTCCAAATGTGAGCAGGTGGTGGGCAGTTATGCTCAATACATTTATTTCCAGCATTATAGCTCCATAAAGATAGAGCCACATTTTCAGGTCGACTCTCCCATTCCATGTCTGTATATTTTCAGCTCTTCCGAAAAACATATCGGCCGGAAAGGACTTTCTTACAAAAGGATAACGTAATACAACCGTCAGAGAAAAAATAATCCCGAAGATAAAAGCGCCTGACAGGCTGTACCACCGGTAAGTATATAAAAAATCGAAGGGAACAATTTTGAAATGCCCCAGCATGAACCAAAGGATTATCAATACAAATAACACATAGATACCATTGATCTGATATTTCAGTTTCTCGTCAGAACCTGGTTTAGTAATATATCCGGTGATCCATTTTCCCGGCAGGAGAGCATTCAGAATATAGACCAGGGCGGCAATAAAAACCGGGGCAAGAAAAGCAGCTGCTTTGTCCATGTTAAAAAGTTACAGTTAAAAAATTGATCATATCCGGCCGGTCTCTCTTACATATTGCGAATCGGCTGTTATTTCATCGAAGGTCCAGGGGAACATCCCTACAATGACCCCGTCGGACGGTTTGATATTTGAGAAGGCGTATTGAAATGCTTTTTTTACTGTTTCCTGGCTTGAGCAAAGTCTGCCGGCGCCAAGAATCTTAAATGCCAGACAGGGTTGTTTTACCTGACGGATCACGCTTGTCATTACATCCGGATCATTTTTGTAAAATACATAACTGCCGGTAGGAAGAGTTGGCATTGATTCTTCACTATTTTGTTTGCGTGTAAGGTAATAGAAGCAGGTCATGAAAAAATCAACTTCCCATCCCTTATCAGCGATCTGTTTGATAACATCCGGATTATGGGCTGATACACCTGCAAGAACCCCTGTATCCTTTACAGCTTTTATGTAATCATGTACTATCATTGAATCGCCTTCAGAGAACAGGCGGTCAGTTACACCACCATGATGAACAATTGCTATCGGACTTGCTGTATTGATGATCTCTTTGATTTTTAAGCGATCGGAACTGAGGCTGATGAAATTCATCCGGGAGCCACGGTCACGTAATGGTTTTAAATATTCCATTCTTGCCGAGCCCTGGTGGGTGTTGATCCCTGCCTTTTCGCAATCAAGAAGGAACCGGACTGTATTGTCGGTTGTAAAGTATTCCTTCATCTGCCGGTCGGTGTGAGATCCAAGATAGGAATATCCTGATATCGGATTGGAACCCACTATCAGTCTGCTTATCCTGTGAGGACCCAGGTTAATTACCGGCATCTGTGGTTCAGGCTGATTAATATCATCTGTCCTGTAATCGGAGATTGCCCCTGAAACTTTCGGAATCCCTGTAAGCCCTATAGCTGCTGCTGCGGAGATCATCGAGATAAAGTCCCTCCGGCTGGAGGAATGTGTCTTGTTTTTCATAATCCTGTCAGGTTTTGTGATCTAAAGATACAAAAACTGATAATTCAGTTACGTTGTTTGATAGTATTGAATATGTTTATTTCTTCCTCAAAAAACAAAACTACGTATTATAATACGTTTTATAAAACGTATTATAATACGTAGTTATTCTCCCCCATCTCCTCTTCTCCCCCTCTCCTTATCTCCTTTTCTCCCCCTCTCCTTATCTCCTCTTCTCCCCCATCTCCTTATCTCCTTTTCTCCCCCTCTCCTTATCTCCTCTTCTCCCCCTTTCCTTATCTCCTCTCCTCCCCCTCCTTCTTCATTGGCAATTTCGATGCCTCCGGATTTCCGATTATCTGTTTCCTCTTCCGGGCCACATCCTTATATTATCCCTGATGGCGGGACCGAAATGATGACCTCCCGGAACCTTCTTCATTCCGGTAACTTTGTTATTGTCCCCGTTATCAATAACTTTTGCATTCCCGGTACCTATAACGGTACAGTTCATTGTTTTATCACCAAGGACAACTGCGGCGGTGGTTGTTTTCA